>NZ_JALKFY010000801.1:0-37486 GCF_023242985.1 Frankia sp. Mgl5
GCCGGATGGCCAGATCCCAGCGGGACCCGACCCGGCGCGTCCACACAACGGGCAAACCTTCGCGGCTACGGCACTAGGAGGTTCCCTGATGTACCCGGTCGCGCCGCCGGCGCCACGCTGTTGTTCATGCCGACCTACATCCTGTGTCACCGACACGAGCCGGCCGAATGCCGATTCGTGTTCGCGGCCTGGCGCGGGTTCGACAGCCCGTTGCGCCACGGCCGGGCGCTCGCCTCCTGTGGCAGGAACGGCCAGGCCGCCGACGCCCGGCACGCGATCTTCTGGACGGTGGAGGCCGCGGACGCCGGCGCCGCGCTCGCCTACCTGCCGGCGTACCTGGCGTCGCGGACCGAGGTGGTGCACGTCGCCGAGGTGCCGATCCCCTGATCGGACGACCGGCGTGCCTTGTCCGTGCCAGGGGTTCCCCCGATGTTTTCGCGCTGCCCCGGCACGACAGGTTTGTCCTGGTTCCCGCGGCACCGCGGGAACCAGGACCGTGTGAATCAGGGCGTCAATGGAGGCTGATCATGACGACGGCCAGTGAACGGGCTCGACCGGCGACGGGCGGTATCGGGATCGCCGGCGTGTTGCTCGTCGGCGCCGCGGTAGCCGTCTCACTCGGGGTGTACGCAAAGACGCACGATCCGGCCGGCCGGCCGTTGTACACACTCGGTTTCTCCGGCCCGCTGCCGATGAAAGCCTGGTTCACCACGGCCGCCGCGCTGCTGCTCGTGGTGCAACTGACCACGGCACTGTGGATGTGGGGCCGACTGCCCGGTGCCGGGTCGGCTCCGGCATGGGCGGCGATCCTGCACCGGTGGAGCGGTAGCACGGCGTTCATCTTCACGTTGCCGGTGGCGTTTCACTGCATCTGGTCACTCGGTTTCGCCACGGCGGACTCGCGGGTGTTCCTGCACAGCCTCGCCGGATGCACGTTCTACGGCGCCTACGCGGCGAAGATGATCGGCCTGCGAACGAAAGGGCTGCCCGGATGGGCACTGCCGGTGCTCGGCTCCGCCGTGCTCACCGCCCTCGTCGTGCTGTGGCTGACGGCGTCCCTGTGGTTCTTCACGCGCTCGGGCATCCCGCACGTCTAGCCGAGCCATCTCGATCAGCCGAGTCATCTCGATCATCGTTCGGCGTTCAGGTAGGTCGTCGGACAACCGAACACGGAGGGCACCATGTCAGAAGCGGCACACCCGGCGGCCCCGGCGGGGATGCTGTCGCGCCGGGCCGTACCCGGCCTGGTGGCTGTGGTCGCCGGCGTCGCTGGCTACGTCGTCGCGAGCGGCAGCGACGCGGCCGAGCCGAAACCGGCGACGGCTGCCGCGAACGGCGGTGGCGGTGCCGGGGCGGGGGGCGGGCAGCGCCTTGCCGGCCTCGCCGAGGTGCCGGCCGGCGGTGGGCTGGTTCTTGACGACATCGGCGTCGTGCTCACGCGCAGTGCCGCCGACGAGGTGCTCGCGTTCTCGGCCGTCTGCACCCACCAGGGTTGCACCGTCGGCTCGGTGGCGGGCGGCACGATCAACTGCCCGTGCCACGGAAGCAAGTTCGACGCGGCGACCGGGGCACCGGTGGCCGGCCCGGCGAAGACCCCGCTGGCGCCGGTGGCTGTCGTCGTCCAGGACGACACCGTGTTCACCGCCTGACCTCGAACAACCGGCCCTGGCCTGCCCTGACCGGCCCTGGCCTGCCCTGACCGGCCCTGACCGGCCCTGACCGGCACGACCTGCCGACCGAAGAAATGGGGAACCGATGAGCCCGGTACCGCTGCGTGTCCAGACGCCCTCCGCCCAGGCGACGTCCGCCCAGGTGATACTGCCCGGCGAACGACTGGCCGTCGTCGGGCGTGGGCGGGACGCGGACGTTGTCATCGCCGACAGCCGGGTGTCGCGGCGACACGCCGAGCTCGAACCCAGCGGGGACGGGTGGACGGTGCGTGACCTCAGCGCCAACGGCATATGGTGCGACGGGCGGCGGACCGCGACCGTGCGCGTCCAGTTCGATGAGGTCCGATTGCGGCTCGGCGCGGCCGACGGCCCGGAACTGGTGCTCGTCCCGCAACGCTCGGCGGCCGGACCACCAGCCCAGCCCGGACCGGGTCTCGACGTCGGCGACATGGCGACCCGGTTGGCCGTCGGCGGCCCGCTGGCACCCGCGCGGCCACGCCCGGTGGGACCCGGACCCGCCGCCGTCCCGGCCCCGGTCAAGACGGCGGCGCCACCGCGCTGGGCTCGCGCGTTCCCCACCCTGGCGTGGCTGGCGGCAGCCGCCTTCGCCGTCGGCGCACTGATCGCGCTTACCTGATCAACTCCGACAGGGCGTCAGCTGGGTGCGGGTGTCAGCCTCGACCCATAAACCGCGGTTTCGAGGTCCGGCGTCGCGTCCACGCCCCCGCGACCCTTGCGGTCAGGCGGTCTGCCACAGCTCGACCCGATTGCCCGCGGGATCGGTGACCCAGCCGAACCGACCGACACCCTCCATGTCCTGCGTTTCCGCGGCCACGTCCGCTCCCTTGGCGCGCAGTTGCGCGAGCATCGCGTCCAGGTCGCGGACCCGGAAGTTGAGCATGGTCTGCTGGGTGCGGGACCCGAAGTAGTCGGTCTCGGACTCGAACGTCGCGAACACCGTCAGCCCGGCTCCCTGACGCCACAGGCCGTTCTCATCGGCGTCCAGGCCCAGGCAATCGCGATACCACGCGCTCAGGGCCGCCGGGTCGGCGGCCCGCATGAAGTATCCACCGATTCCAAGCACACGTTCCATGCCGCTATCGTGCCAGGACGGCAATCGGGCGGGCTGGCACCACACCATCGCCCGCTTCACCCCCGTCTCCATCGCGGGGAACTCGTAAGTCGTCGCCCCCCTCGACAGGTCGACGACGATGCGCGTGGCGTTCGGGTCGAGCGCGGTGACCGGGACGGTTGACTCTCAGCTCCTCGCGGCGAACAGGTCGACCCGGCCCGTCGAGACGGCGGCGACCGCGCCTCCGTCGACGAGCAGGTCGATTCCGGTGATGAACGAAGCGTTGTCCGACAGGAGGAAGTCAACGGCGGCGGCGATGTCGTCCGCCGAGCCGAGCCGGCCGGTGCCGGACGCCGCCACCATGGCGCGCATACCAGCGCCGGACTCGCTCGCGAGCTCCTGCTGTCCCATCTTCGTCGAGATGACGCCTGGACTGATCGAGTTGACCCGGGCGCCTCGTGCGCCCCACGCGTTGCTGGCCGAACGCACCCGCAGCTGGTTGGCCCGCTTGGCGAAGGAGTAGGCATAACCCGCGCTCGGGAACGCGTCCACCGCCGTGAACGGCAGGTTCAGCAGCTCCTCGGTGGCGGTGTTGGCCAGCTGAGCCTCGATCTCGCGGGCTGGCGGGGGAGCGAGGTAGCCGGACATGCTCGAGATGACCACGCCGGCGCCGCCTACGGTGACGACCTCGGCGAACGCGTCGAGCACCAGCGCGGTACCGAGCAGGTCGACCTTCAGGATCGCGTCGACCGGCGCCTGCGTGGGGGACAGCCCCGCGGTGTGGACCACGTGCCGCACCGGGCCGAGGGCCGCGGCGGCCCGTGCGAGCGCGTACACGGACTCCCGGG
Organism: Frankia sp. Mgl5; assembly: GCF_023242985.1. NCBI lineage: Bacteria > Bacillati > Actinomycetota > Actinomycetes > Frankiales > Frankiaceae > Frankia > Frankia sp. Mgl5. Next base: position 3,591 of record NZ_JALKFY010000801.1, read on the forward strand.
ACGACACGTCCACGACCTGGGCTGTCACCTGCTGGCCCTCGTCGCGGAGGTTCTCGGTGACGGCGTTCAGCGCCGTCTCGTTGTAGTCGGCCAGCAGTACCGTCTTGCCCGTGCCGACCCGGCGGGTTACGGCGACACCCATGCCGCCCGTGCCGATGACCACCAGTACCTCGTTCGGCATGTCTCAAGCTCCCCACGTCTAATTCCGAGACGACCAGTCTCGGATTAGGGATGATACGCCCGCGGTCCCGGCCGGGTCGCGCTCCTAGACTCACGTGGATGACGGGCGGGCGCCGGCGCAGTGAGAGCTCGCGGCGGGCGATCCTCGACGCGGCCCGCGGCCTGCTGCTCGAACGCGGTTACGAACGGTTGACGATCGACGCCGTCGCCGCCCAGGCCGGCGTCGGAAAGCAGACGATCTATCGCTGGTGGGGGTCGAAGGGCGCCGTCGTCGCCGATGCGGTGCTCGAGGGCGGGCTCGTGCCACCGTTCGTCCCCTTGCCCGACACGGGAGACATCGAGGCCGATCTGCGCGCCTGGCTGCGGGCCTGGACCGCGCATCTGGCCTCCGGTGTGGGCACGAGCCTCATCCTCGCCCTCACGGCGGCCACGGCCGAGGACCGCGCCGTCGCCGATGTCCTCTACGAGCGCTTCACCGGACCCCACGAGCAGCTCCTGTGCGACCGCCTGGAGAGTGCCCGCGCGGCGGGTCAGCTCGGGTCGCAGGTGCCGGTCCCGACGATCGCCGGCGTGCTGATCGGCTCCCTGCTTTATCGCGTCCTCAGCAGGCAGGCACCGCCGACGGCGGACGACGCCGACATGGTCGTGCGCCTGGTGCTCGCCGGGGTTGCCTGATCTGGACCCATCTCCCTGTCGAGCATCGGTGCGGCACCCCCGTGGTACAGCCCAACGGTCATCCCGGACTGGTGTTCAGTGGGCCTTGTCGAACGCTTCCCGCCTGATCGGGTTCGAGGACGCGGGCCGGCGCTTCAGGGCGCGCCGGCGTGCAGCGCCCATCCCCGGGCCGCCGCGAGCACCAGCAGCACGACCACCAGAGGCACGCCGAAGAGGACGACGAGTCCGAACCCGATGTTGGCGCCGATCACCCCGGCGGTCGCGACGTGGTACCCGAAGCCGAGGATCACGCCGACTCCGACGAGCGGACACACCACCTGCCACCGGCGCCGGTCGGCGGCGCCGCGGCGGCCCCCGTGCAGCAGGAGCGCCGCGGCGGCTGCCGCCAGGAGCAGAGCGATAACGCCGATGGTCGTCATCCACCCGGCCGGGATGTCCAGCGGCCGGACGGCGTAGTCGAGTTCCGACCGCGGGACGCCCCGGTAGTCGTCCTGTCCCAGCAGTCCCACGACCGCGACCGGCACGGCCGCGATCAGAAGGATGGCAGCCCCACTGTGAAGGGCCCGGGCGAGGGCGGAGGTCGGCGTCCGTGTCGGCGGCGAGGTGGACATGAAAGCCAGTCTTCCCATCAGCTCCCGGGACGGCCTGAGCGCGAATACTCAAACTCACCGGGCGGTTCCGACGGCCGGGAGTCGGTGATCATTCCGCGGCGGGCCGCGGGGCGCCGTTCGGGGAGTGGGGGCCGAGTGGCGTTCTACTCGATCACTCGCAGGGTGGACGGGACGTCCATCCGGCGTACCCGCCGGGCGGACAGCAGCGGGGCGACGGCGACCGCGAAGACCCCCAGCAGCAGTGTGGTCAGCAGGGTGGGAACCGACAGCACGGCCCGGATGCCCAGGTCGGGCAGGGTGTCGGCGAGCAGGACCTCGACGGTCCAGCGCAGCGTCCAGTAGCCGGCCACCAGGCCGATCACCGTGCCGAGCAGGCCGATCAGCGCGCTCTCGGCGACGGCGAGCGCCAGCACCCGGCGCGGGGCCAGCCCGAAGGCGAGCATCGTCGCCTGCTCCCGGCGGCGCTCGTCCATCGCGATGCTCATCGCGTTGTAGGCGATCAGCAGGGCGAGCAGGAGCACCGCGATCTCGGCGATCCGCAGGATGCCGACGAACGTGCGTAGCAGCGCACGGATCTCCTCGATGCTCCCCGTCGCCGGGACGACGGAGCCGACCCCGGGGACGGCCGCGAGCGTGCGCATCGCGTCGAGCTGGTCGTAGCCGGGCGCGGGCAGGACGGTCAGCACGTTCGTCAGGCCGGCGAGGCCGAACGAGCCGGCGTCGGCGGCGTCGAGGAAGGCCACCGAGCGGACCGGGAAGCTGTGGATGCCGGCGACGCGCAGCGGGGTGTCGACCGTCTGGTAGCCGTCGCCGGCCCGGCGCGGATGGCGCAGCAGGACCGTACCGCCGACGCCCACGCCCAGGTCGTGGGCGGCCTTGGCGGCGAGCAGCAGGCCGCCTGTCGGGCTGCCCTCGGTGATCGAGGGTGACCAGATGTGGTTGTCGACGTCCAGGATGTAGGTCAGGGTGTCGATCGGTTCGTGCGGTGCCGAACCGGGCGGCCCCAGCAGCCTGGTGGGCAGGGCGAGCGTGGCGTCGGAGCCGCGGACCGCCGGTGAGCCGGTGACCGCGGTGACGGTGGGCGAGGTGACGGGCTGCACCGACGGCAGCGTCACCCGCAGCCGGTCGGGGCTGGTGGACGTCAGCTCGGTCTCGGCGGCGTCGGTCGTCCGGGTGAAGGTGTCGAGCTGGCCGGTGAACACGACCTGTGCCGTGATCGCCGCGGCGATTCCCAGGGCGGTGAGCAGCATCCGCCGCGGGGCGCGCGCCAGGTTGCGCGCCGGCATCCGGGCCAGGCTCCCCCCGGGCAGCGGGAACCCGTGCCGCCGCCGCCGCGGGCGACCGCGGGCGCGGTCGCGGGTGGAGCCGGAGATGGCCGACGCGTGGATCGCCCGCACCGGCTCGACCCGCACCGCCCGCCACACCGGGTGGACCGCCGCGACCAGCGGCAGCAGCAGGCCGACCGCCGCGGCGCGGGCGAACACCCCGACCTGGAAGCCGGTGCGCCAGTCCGGCAGCGGCCACACGTCGCGCAGCATCGCGCCCATCGCGGCAGTGATGATCATCCCCGTGGCCAGCCCCGCGAGGACCCCGAGGATCCCGATCTGCAGCCCCAGCAGCAACGGGCGCAACGCCAGCATCCGGGACGGCACCCCGAGCGCCATGCCGATGCCGATCTCCCGGCGCTGCGCGTCCACCACCCGTCCCACCAGGTTGAACGCGGCGAACATGGCACCGACCAGGACGAGCAGCGCGAGCGCGTTCCACAGCGCCTGGTTGCTCTCGATCGAGTCGTACATGATCTGCCGGGACGCGATGTCGTCACGGTTGGTGATCGTGGTGCTCACCCCGGGGAGTCGCTCGGTGACGGCCGCGGTGAGCTGCCGCTGGAGGGCCGCGACGTCGGTCCCGGGCCGCGCGGTGAGGACCAGGTCGTTGACCGCTCCCGGTTTGCCGGCGAGGTTCTGCGCGGTCTCCAGCGAGGTGTAGAGCACGCCGAAGCCGGCCTGGGTGATCAGTCCGGGCTGCTCGCCGGGCAGCACGAAGTACTCCGGGGACTGCCCCTCGCCGACGTATCCGATCTCGCGGTCCCCGCTGATCCGTACCGTGCCCGTCGCCGGCAGGTCGTTGGCCTGGGCGAACCCGTGGTCCAGGACGCCGACGGGCCGTCCCCGGTCGGCCGTGGTGAGCGCGCGGCCGGCGGCGACCGAGATCCCGTCCACGAGCGGGCGCGCGGTCAGGTCGACGCCGACGACCTCGCCGCGGACGAGCACGTCCTTGTGTCCCGGCCGGCTCGCCTCGATCTCGGTGAGGAACATCAGGCGCTCGGCGCTCGCATCCACGGCGGCCGGGTCGGGCAGGGCCGCGACGACGTCGCGCAGCCGCCCCCGCGGCACCGTGGCGCCCGCGTCCAGGCTGATCCGCAGGTCGTGCACGTTCAGCCCGGCGAAGCTGGCGTCGTAGGACTCGTAGCGCCACCGCGACGTGCTGGTCAGGCCGGCGTACAGGCCGGTTCCCTCGCCGATGACGGCGGCGAGCGCCACCACCAGCAGCAGCCGCGCCCGCAGGTCGCGCCACGACCACCGCAGCCACAGCCCCGCCGACCCCGCGCCGCCCCGGACCGGCCCGCCGTCGTCCCCGGATGCCGCGCCGCGCCGGCCGCTGCCGGGCGCCGCGCCACGGCCGCTGTTCCCGTTGCCGGGTGTCGCGGCGTGGGCGTCACCGCCGGGTGTCTCCCCGAGCACCGCGCCGCGCCGTCCGCCGCCGCCGCCGTTCACCATCGGCCGCTCACCATCGCAGGTCGCCGACGGGCACGCGGCCGCCGGGCGGCGGGCCGTCGGCGACGATCCGTCCGCTGGACAGCTCGACCACGCGGTCCGCGATGCGGGCGATCTCCCGGTTGTGGGTGACGACCACGACGGTGCGGCCGGCGGCCGTCTGCGCCTCCAGCAGGACGAGGATCTGGACCCCGGTGTGGAAGTCGAGCTCGCCGGTCGGCTCGTCCGCGAGCAGGATCGGGTTGCCGGTGGCGAGCGCGCGGGCGATCGCCACCCGCTGCTGCTCCCCGCCGGAGAGCTGGTGGGGGAAGTGGTCGCCGCGGGGCGCCAGCCCGACGCCGTCGAGGACCTCCTCGGTGACCTCCCGGGCCCGCGGCCGGCCCGCGACGTCGGCCCCGAACCGCACGTTCTCCCGGGCGGTGAGCGCCGGGAACAGGTTGAACGACTGGAACACGAAACTGACCGTGTGCCGCCGGATCTCCCGCCGCTCCCGCCGCGAGGACCGGGTGAGATCGGCCCCGCCGAGTCGGACGGTCCCAGCGGTCGGGATGTCCAGCGCCCCCACCAGGTTCAGCAGGGTCGTCTTGCCGCACCCGGACGGCCCGAGGACGACCACGAACGCGCTGTCCTCGACCCGCAGGTCGACGTCCTCGAGCGCGGTCACCCCGGCCTCGCCGCCGCCGTAGTGCTTGCCGACGCCACACAGGTCGATGCGGGGCACCACCGGCACGACCGTTCCGTGGGCGTCGCGCCGCGCGGAATCGGCCCGGCCGGGGCCGGGGCCGGTTCCGTGGGTGTCGGCGTCGGCGTCCCTCACCCGTCCCCCTCCGTTCGTGGCCCGGCGGGGCCCGGATAAGTGTGGGCCCGGCCCGCCGACCCGGCCGGCATCCCGGCGCGGTCACATTGGGTGTGCCGGACGCGGTTCGGCGCAGGCCGGGCGCAGGCCGGCGGACCGCCGTTCCCGGTCATCCACGGCGAACCCCCGGGCCAGAACGGTGCGGTGCACGGCCGCCAGCCAGCAGGCGCCGAGAAACGCGCCAGCCAGGACGTCGCTGGGATGGTGCATGCCCCGGTACGTGCGGCAGAAGGCCACGATCAGCGGCACCGCGACCGCGGCGGCGACCGCCACCGCCGCCCCGGCCCGTGCCGCGCCCCGGCCCCGGCCGTGGCCGTGGCCGTGACGGGGGTGACGGCGGGCGACGTGGAGCAGAAGGAGGGCGAGGCCGCCGTAGAGGCAGACCGAGGCGGCGACGTGGCCGGAGGGGTAGCTGGCCATCGGGTCACCGGGGTCCAGCCGTGCCACCGCGGGCCGCGGGCGCGCCACCAGGGCGTTGGAGATCTCGTAGATGGCGGTCTCGCCGGCGGTCAGCAGGATGATCCCACCGGGCAGCCACCAGGCCCTGGTCCGCCAGGCGGCGACGGCGGCCAGCACCGCGGTCGCCGCGATCACGGTCCAGGTGTCGGCGAGCCAGGTGGCGGCTTCGGTCGCGCGCACCAGCCAGGATGTGCGGTGGCCCGCCAGCCACCCCACCGCGGAGGTGTCCTCGTCGCGGATCCCCGCCGGGCCCTCGTCTATCAGGAAGCCACTACCAACCAGGATCAGCACCAGGATCGCGGCGGCCAACGGGAGCCGGGCCGCCTGCGCGCGGATGATGTTCACAGCGGCGATGTTCCCCGCGAAGCGGGGAGTACCCGCAAATACGGGGATAACCGACAGCCCTGAGCCCACGGCGCGCGCTCTGAGCTCAGGGCGCGCCGTACAGCTCCGTCTGCTCGACCTGCGCGATCGTGGCGTTCGGCGGGGGGAGGAACCCGAGCTGCACGACCCGCGGCCGGGCCACGGCGCCGAGCAGCCAGTCCGCGCCCACATAGGCGCGGTTGGCCGCGGCGCCGAGCGCCAGCAGGTGGTACCCGCGGGTCACCGCCGCCGCCAGCGGCCCGGACAGCGGCAGGCCCAGCGGGTTCGCGACCGCGTCCGCCCCGCCCAGGTCGACGACGAAGCCCAGGTCGCGGTGGCGGTACGGGCGCATCCGGCCGTAGCCGAGGGACGCCGCGACATTCCGCCCCGCCGCCCCGCCCTGCCGTACCGCGTGCTGCGCGGTCTGCCCGGCGGGAGCGCCGCCCTTCGTCACGTCCGGGACGGCCGCCGCGTCACCGAGCGCGAACACGCCGTCCAGGCCGGGGACCTGGAAGTTCTCGTCGACGACCAGCCGCCCCCTGACCGTCTCCGCCCCGAGCCGGCTCATCAGCGGATTCGGCGTCACACCCGCGCACCAGACCAGCGTGTGGGACGGGATCACGGCGCCGTCGGTGAGCGTCACCGCGTCCGCGCGCACCTCGGTCACGGACGTCTCCAGCCGCACCTCCACACCGCGCTCGCGCAGGACCTTCGCCGCGCCGGCGCCGAGCCGCTCGTCGAGTTCGGGCAGCACCCTGGGCGCGAGGTCGAGCAGCAGCCACCGGGTCTGCGCGGCGTCGAGCCGCGGGAACTGCCCCATCGCCTCGACGGTGAACCGCCGCATCTGCGCGGCGAGCTCGGTTCCGGTGTATCCGGCGCCGACCACGACGAACGTGCACCGCGCCCGCCGCTCGGCGTCCGAGTCGCTGGCGTCGGCGTACTCGAGCTGGCGCAGGACGTGGTCACGCAGGTAGACCGCCTCGGCAAGGTTCTTCATTCCGAGCCCGTGCTCGGCCAGCCCTGGGATGTCGAACGTCCGGGTGAGCGCGCCGGGCGCGAGCACCAGCCTGTCCCAGGCCAGCGTGGACGGCTCGCCGGTCATGCCGACGACCGTGATCTCACGGCGCGCGGCGTCGACCGCGGTGGCATGGCCCAGATGCGGCACCGTCCGCCGCAGCGCACCGCGGACGGACACCGCCAGGTGCCGCGGCTCGATGTCGCCGGCGGCGACCTGGGGCAGCAGCGAGGTGTACAGCAGATGGTCCGTGGGGGAGACGAGCACGAGCTCGGCGGCACCGGCCGGCAGCCGGGCCTCCAGATGGCGCAGCACCCCGAGCCCGGCGTACCCGCTGCCCACGACGACGACCCGCGGCCGCCGCCGCCCCGCATCGTCCTGCCCGCGCAGCCGACGTGCCTCGACATGACGGACCAGCCGGGCGGCGGTGATGGAGTTCCTCATGATGTGCTCCTCACGGTGTGCTCCTCACGGCGAGCGGTCCGATCACGATGGGCGGTCCGAGGCGATCGGTGCGTTCCTTCCGATGGCATCGGTTCGATAATCCGGCCTGCCGCCGCCCCACCGGCCCGGTTCGCCGTCCGCGGCCTTCGTCGGGGGCCAGTCCCCGGGCGAAAGGGATGCCCAGGCCTCTCGTGGTCGCCGTCCGGTTCGGCGAGGCTGGAGCACATGAGTTCCGGGAAGGTCTCGACCATGTCCTCGGCCAGGGTGCCGGGACCGGTGGCGCCACCGGTCGTGATCGGGCTGGCGGCCGGGACCGTCGTGCTGCTGATCTGGGCGGCCGTCGGCGGCGGTTACTTCTGGCCGCGCTGGGTGTGGTTCGGCATCGGCACCGTGTTCTGGGCCGCGATCCTCGTCGGGTGGGTCCGGCGGATACCGCCGGGGCGGCGCCGGTGGCTCGCCGCCACCCGGGCGGTGGCCGCCCTGGCCATCCCGGTCAACGTGGTGGTGTGGGCGCTGTCCGGCGGCGGCTACTTCTGGCCGGTCTGGACGATTCTCGCGCTCACGATCGGGCTCGCAATCCACACCTGGATCGTCGCGCTGATGCCCGCCGAGCGGGAGCGTGAGCTCACTGAGCGTGTCGACGCTCTCACCCGCACCCGCCGCGGCGCGCTCGACGGTCAGGCCGCCGAGCTCAAGCGGATCGAGCGGGACCTGCACGACGGCGCCCAGGCGCGGATCGTCTCGCTGGCGATGAACCTCGGCATGGCCGAGGCCCTGCTGCACAGCGACCCGGCGGCGGCGGCGAAGCTGCTCGGCGACGCCCGGCTGTCCGCGGTCGGCGCGCTCGACGACCTGCGGGCCGTCATGCACAGCATCCACCCCTCGGTGCTCGCCGACCGGGGGCTCGCCGGGGGCATCCGCGCGCTCGCGCTCGACCTGTCCCTGCCGGTCCGCGTCGACGGCGACGTCCCGTCCGGGCTGCCGGAGGCGGTCGAGTCGGCCGTCTACTTCGCGACCGCGGAATGCCTGGCCAACGTCGTCAAGCACAGCCGAGCCGCGCACGGCGCGGTGCGGTTCGCGCACGACGGCAGGATGCTGAGCGTGGTCGTCACGGACGACGGGCTCGGCGGGGCGGATCCCGCGCTCGGCCAGGGCCTGCGCGGGGTGGTGCGCCGGCTCGAGGCGTTCGACGGCCGGATGTCGGTGCACAGCCCGTCCGGGGGACCGACGAGGATCACGATCACCCTGCCGTGCCCGGTCCTGCCGGGCGCGGAGACCTGAGGACCCTGAGGACCCTGAGGGCATGAGGGCCCAAAGGACCTGAGGGCCGAGCGAAACTGAGGAGGTGCCGTCCGTGCCGGAGGAACCCGCCGACCCCGCGCGGCCGCTGCGGGTCGTGCTCGCCGAGGATCTCGCCCTGCTGCGGGACGGGCTCATCCGGCTGCTCGAGGCGCACGGCTTCGAGATCGTCGCCGCGGTCGACAACGCCCCGCAGCTGGTGCGCGAGCTCGTCACGCTGCGCCCGGACGTCGCCGTCGTCGACGTCCGACTGCCGCCGAGCCACACCGACGAGGGCCTGCGCGCCGCGCTCGAGGCGCGGGAGCGCATCCCCGGGCTGCCGGTGCTCGTGCTCTCGCAGTACGTCGAGCAGCTCTACGCCCGTGAGCTGCTCGCCGACGGCCGGGGCGGTATCGGCTACCTCCTGAAGGACCGGGTCTCCGACGTGGGCCAGTTCGTCGACGCCGTCCGGCGGGTCGCCGCCGGCGGGACGGCCCTCGACCCCACGGTGGTCGCCCGCCTGCTCGACAGCCGCCGCCGTCGCCTGCCGCTGGACCGCCTCAGCCCGCGCGAGCGTGAGGTGCTCTCGCACATGGCGCAGGGCAGGTCCAACGCGGCGATCGGTGCCGCGATGGTGATCACCGAGAAGGCCGTCGGCAAGCACACCAACAGCATCTTCACCAAGCTGGGGCTGATGCCGTCCGAGGACGACAACCGGCGGGTGCTCGCCGTCCTCGCCTACCTCGAGGGCTGACCCGCCGCCGGTGCCCGGGCGACCCGGCCGGGCGCCGACCGTGGCGACGGTGACGAACCGAGAGTGAACCGTCACTGAACCCGTCCCGAGCACGATGGAATTCGGACGGGCGCGCCCGTCGTCCCGCTGGGTCGGCCGGCCCGTCATCGTCACGAGCCGCGGAGGCGCGCTCGGACTGTCCAAACGTGAACTCGGACGGAGGAACAGGTCATGAAGGCTACCTACGAGGCGCCCGCTATCCAGGCTCGAGGCTCGTTCCGGGACGTCACCCGTCACGGCTTCATCATCATCGGCGGCGGAGGCGGCTGGGGCTGGGGCGGCGGCTGGGGCTGGAGCGGCGGCTGGGGCGGCTGGGGCTGGGGTGGCTGGGGATGGGGCGGCTGGGGCTGGTGAGACCAGCCTGACCGCGCATTCCCAGGACCGGTAGTCCAGCGGCGGGCCAGCCCGCCGTCGCCGCCCGCCGGTGTGGCGAAGTGGCGAAGTGAGGTCGTGCAGGTCGGCGAGCAAGGGCCCGCGCTGCGCGGCCTCGCCCCATTTACGGGCACCGGTCCCGATCGGTGCCGACGAGGATTTCGTGACCAGGGGGGTCTCGTGAGGATTGTCTGTGTGGGCGGGGGCCCGGCCGGGCTCTACTTCGCCATCTCCGCCAAGCGCCGGGACGCCGGCCACGAGATCACCATCATCGACCGCGACCCGCCCGGCGCCACCTACGGCTGGGGTGTCGTCTACTGGGACAACCTGCTCGACGTCCTGTTCCGCAACGATCCCGACAGCGCCCGGGAGATCCGCGGCGCGTCCACGCTCTGGCAGGAGCAGGACATCAGCCTGGGCGGCGAACGGGCGGCGCACTTCGCCGGCTACGGCTTCAGCGTGCAGCGTGCGGCCCTGCTCGACATCCTCACCCGGCGCGCCGAGGAGCTCGGCGTGCGGGTCGAGCACGACCGCGAGGTCGCCGACCTCACCGACCTGGCGGACCTGGGGTGCCTCGGCGGCCTCGGCGCGCACGCCGACGCCGACCTTGTGATCGCCGCCGACGGCGCGAACAGCCAGGTGCGCAGCATGTTCGCGGACCGGTTCGGCACCCGGGTCGACACCGGCGGCAACCGCTACATCTGGCTGGGCACGCCCCGGCGCTTCGAGCGCTTCACGTTCGCGTTCGAGTCGACCCCGGCCGGCTGGGTCTGGTTCCACGCCTACCCGTCCGGGGCGGAGGTGAGCACCTGCATCGTCGAGTGCGCGCCGCGGACCTGGGACGCGCTCGGCCTCGGCACGGACGACGGCGAGGGACTACGCCTGCTCGAGGAGATCTTCACCGGCCCGCTGGCCGGCGAGGGCCTGATCGACCAGCTGCGCCGGCCCGCCCGCTGGCAGCGGTTCGGCCAGGTCAGCAACCGCAGCTGGTACTGGGACAACATGGTGCTGCTGGGCGACGCCGCCCACACCACCCACTTCACGCTCGGCTCCGGCACCGCCCTGGCCATGATGGACGGCGTCATGCTCGCCCAGATGCTCTACGAGCACAGCGAGGTCCCGGTGGCGCTGGCCGAGTTCGACCGGGCCGGCCGGGCCGCGCTGGCCCCGCTGCAGGCCCGGGCCCGGACGAGCATGGCCTGGTTCGAGCGGATCGACGGCCAGCTCGACCGGGCCAGGCCGGCCACCGGCGGCGACCCCGACCCGGTGGCCTTCGCCTATGCGATGGCCACCCGGCAGGGCGACCAGCCGCCGTGGCGGTACCAGGCACACCGGGCGATGCAGGTCGGGGCCGTGCGGCGGCTGCGCCGTGAGGTCGACTCGTCGGTGCGCTGGTACCTGGCCCGCCGGCGCGGCGAACCGGCCCGGCCCGGCGGCCGGCCGGCGCCGGCTGGCACCCCCACGCCCGCCGGGCCGTCCGGCCGGGCTCTGGCCGGCGCGGGTTCCGGGTCCGCCGCGCACCGTTCCCACGGTTAGCCCGCCGGCGTCAGGTGCGCCGCCAGATCACCGGGACCTGGCTGGTGAAGGACCCCGCGTGGCCGACGACCAGGCCCGACCGGTTGATCCCGGACGCCTGGCCGGGCTGCAGGGGTGCCGGGCCGCTGAGGTCGTGGGGTACGCCCCCGGACCACAGCCAGGGCCGGTCCACGCCGTCCGGCGTCATGGCCGAGCCGATGACGGTGCCGTCGTCGGCGAGGTTGACGGGGGAGAAGATGTCGCCGCCGAGCCCGGTCACCGCCTGCCGCTGGCCAGCGGTCCAGACGTATGCGGTCGAGGCGGTGTGCGCCGGGAAGATTCCGACGGTGTTCGTGGGCTCCCCCTCGAACGGGTACGAGATCTGCTCGTGGCTCTCGACCAGCACCTGGCCGCGCTCGTTGATCGCGACAGCCGAGCTCTCGGTGAGCCCGGCGGCCGTGCCCAGGTCGCGCATCCGCCCGTTCTCCCAGAGGAACGCGTGGCTGTGCCTGTCCGCGGTCTCGCTGACCCCGACGACCTGGCCGCGGTTGTTGATGTCGAGCGGAGTGCTGGAGGGCCCGCCGAGGGTTCCGAGGTCACGCAGCCCGCCCGGCCCGGACAGGAAGGCATGCTCGGAGCCGTCCGCGGTCGCGCTGCTCCCCGCGACCTGACCGTGGTCGTTGATCAGGTCGGCGCTGCTCCACGAGCCGCCGAGCGTGCCCAGGTCGACCGCGGTCCCGTTCCGCCAGACCGTCGCGCGGATCTGGGGCTGGTAGTCCGTGAAGACGTCGCCGGCCTCCTCGGATCCCGCTTCGGATCCCGCTTCGCCGGCTGGCGCCTGCTTGGTGGCGCCCTCGGCCGGGCCGTAGTCCGCCAGCGGAGTGTTCGTGCCGCTCAGGCCGACCACGGTGCCGTCTGCGCTGATCGAGCCGGCATAGCTGTAGCGGTCCGGCCCGGGATCGGTCGGTTCCAGCGTCGTCAGTGTCCCGTTCTCCCAGACGAACCCCCGGCTCTGCCCGGTGTCCGAGTACAGCGCGCCGACGACCTGGCCGCTGTCGTTCACCTGCCACGGCATCGCGCCCGGGATCGTGGTGGGGACGCCGTCGCGCCACACGACCCCGCGCTGGTTGAACGCGTTGTCCCAGGCCTGCCCGATGACCACGCCATCGTCGTTCACGTCGAGGGCGTACCCGGTGGTGGCCCCCGCCGGCAGGTCCAGGGCGATCAGTTCCAGTCCGCCACCGTGGTAGGTGGACCCGGGGGTGGCCGCCGCGGCCGGCGGGGCCAGTGCCACCGCGGCGCCGATCGCGCCGGCGGCGGTGAGCGCGGCGAGCGCCGCGGCTCGCACCCGCGCTCTCGTGGTGGTCGTCATGGGCCCCTCCCGAGAATCGAGATAATTACTCTCCGTAGTTGATCTCGGATGCTAGGTCGCCCCCGGTCCGGCGACCGGCAGGCCCCGCTGTCGGATGACCGACCGCGTCCCGCGCCGCGCGGCGCACTGCCATGCTGGGACGGGCATGGCACGCGACGGGAGCGGGGGCATGAGCGAGGAATCCGCGCCACGGGCCGGAGGCCGGGTGCTGTTCGTCGACGACGAGCCGCAGCTGCTGCGCGCGATGCGGATCACCCTGCGTGCCCGCGGCTACGAGGTCCGCACCGCGGTCGACGGCGGGCACGCGCTGACGGAGGCCGCCGCCCACCCGCCCGACATCGTGCTGCTCGACCTGGGCCTGCCGGACATGGACGGCATCGAGGTCATCCACGGCCTGCGCGGGTGGACCGGCGTCCCGATCATTGTCCTGTCCGGGCGGACGGCCGGGCAGGAGAAGATCGCTTCACTGGACGCCGGGGCCGACGACTACATCACCAAGCCGTTCTCCGTCGAGGAGCTGCTGGCCCGGATGCGCGCCGTCGCCCGCCGGGCCCCGGCCGCCGAGACCGGGCCCACCGCGGACGTCGGCGGCTACCGCGTGGACTTCGCGGCGAAGGCGGTGACAGCCCAGGCCGAGGGCGGGTCGGCCGTCCATCTGACCCCCACGGAGTGGCGGCTGCTGGAGGCGCTCGTCCGCAACCCGGGCAAGCTCGTCAGCAGCCGCGCGCTGGTCAGCCAGGTCTGGGGACCGGCCTACGCCGCCGACACGTCGTCGCTTCGCCTCTACATCAACCGGCTGCGCCGCAAGCTCGAGCCGGACCCCACCCGCCCGCGCCACCTCACCACCGAGCCGGGGATGGGCTACCGCTACCAGCCCTGACCTCGCGTTCCGTGACTGGGGCGAGGCCGTGGCCGACACCGGCCCGCAACCGGATCCGTGGCCGGGTGTGGCCGTTCCCGGTGCGTCCGGAGCCGGCCAGGATTTCTGACTTTAGTGTCAATTTTCTGGTAGACAGATTCCACGGACAGGCCCGCGGCAGACGTACGACGAGGTGACGACGATGCGCTTCATCTTCCACTACCCGGAGACCTCGGGCACTGACGGTGACATGCTCGATCCCGGTCCGTTACACGAAGTGGCGGCGGCCGCCGAGCGCGCCGGCTTCGACGGCTTCTCGCTGACCGAGCACCCGGTCCCCGGCGCCCGCTGGCTCGACAACGGCGGGCACCAGAGCCTCGACCCGTTCGTCGCCCTGGGCTACGTCGCGGCCGCGACCACCCGGCTGCGGCTGCTCACCTACCTGTCGGTCGCGCCGTACCGCAACCCGTTCCTGCTGGCCAAGGCCGCGGCGACCGTCGACAAGCTCTCCGGCGGCCGCTTCACCCTCGGGATCGGTACCGGCTACCAGAAGTCCGAGTTCTACGCGCTCGGCGTCGACATCGACGAGCGCAACACGCTGTTCGACGAGATCCTCGACGCGCTGCCGCTGCACTGGAGCGGTGAGCCGTTCAGCTACAAGGGCCTGCACTTCGACGCCCGCAACGTGATCGCCCGCCCGCGGCCCGTCCAGGACCCGATCCCGATCTGGATCGGCGGCAACTCGAAGCTGAGCCGGCGCAGGGTGGCGGCCCGCGCGCAGGGCTGGATGCCGATGTCCGGCGGCCCGCAGCTGGTCAACACGGCCCGCACAGCCTCGATCGGCTCGATCGCCGAGCTCGCCGGCATGATCCGCGAGGTGCGGGACACCGCCGCCGCGAACGGCCGGACCGACCTGATCGACGTGATGTACTCCTACTCGACCGCCATCTCGGCGGAGAACGTCAGCGAGGATCGTCACGGCGAAGCCCTGGCCGAGATCGAGAAGGCGGGCGTGACCTGGGCGGTGGTCTCGTCCCACACCAGTTCCGCCGCCGAGACCCTTGAGTTCATCGAGGCCTTCGGCGCGGCCCACCTGTCGTGACGTGCGCCCGGATCTGACCCCGGCCGCGGTGCCGGGACGTCGGCCGCGGTGCCGGTCAGAGGGTGGTGGCGGTCAGGTGGTGCCGGTCGTGCTGTGGTGCCGGTCGTGACGTGGAGCGGAGGCGCGGATCATGGGTTGGTTCGAGGACAGAGGCGGGCTGGCGGGCAGCGTCGCCGTGGTCACCGGGGGAGCGGGGGGCATCGGCGGGGCCGTGACCACCGATCTGGCGGCCAACGGCGTGCGCCTCGCGGTGGTCGACATCGACAAGGACGCGATCGACGCCCTGCAGGCCGCGCTGGATGAGCAGGGCGCCGAGGCGATCGTGCACCACGGCGACGCCCGCGACCCCGACGTGCTC
The DNA here is from genome assembly GCF_023242985.1 of Frankia sp. Mgl5. Lineage (NCBI taxonomy): Bacteria > Bacillati > Actinomycetota > Actinomycetes > Frankiales > Frankiaceae > Frankia > Frankia sp. Mgl5. The sequence continues at coordinate 18,620 of NZ_JALKFY010000801.1, forward strand.
GCGGCGCTGTTCGCCGCCGTCGACGAACGCTGGGGACGGGTCGACACCCTGGTCAACGTCGTCGGCGGCACCTTCCGCGCGCCCTTCGTGGAGACCAGCCCGAACGGCTGGAACGCGCTGCTGCGCATGAACCTCATGCACGTGCTGCACGCCTGCTCGCTGGCCGCGCCCCGGATGCAGGCGGGTGGGCGAGGCGGCAGCATCATCAACCTGACCACCATCGAGGCGCACCGGGCCGCCCCCGGGTTCGCGGTCTACTCGGCGGCCAAGGCCGCGGTGGAGCAGTTCGGCCGGACCCTGGCCGTGGAGCTCGCCCCCGACCGGATCCGGGTCAACAACGTCGCCCCCGACTACACCCCGACTCCCAACATGACCAAGATGACAGGCGGCGACGGCGCGTACTCGACCGAGGTCGGGATCCGCGTCGGCATCCCGATGGGCCGGGCCGGCGAGGTCGCCGACGTGTCCGGCTGCGTGGTCTTCCTCGCCTCCGGTCTCTCGACCTACGTCACCGGCTCGACCCTGCACCCCGACGGCGGCACCTACGCCTCGTCGGGATGGCTGAACTGGCCGGGCACCGGTTTCTCGAACCACGCACCGTCGCACGTCCTGGCGAACCTGGGAGCGACCGGCGCCGACCCGTCGGCCGCAGGGGAAACCGGCTAGAAGCTGCACCTCTTCCTGAACTTCCTGAACTTCCGGAACCCCGCGGCCGCGCGGACGGTCTGGGGGTCTGGGGGGTCAGTCAGTGGCACCGGCGGGTGTTGAGCCGGGCGGCCTGGCGGGTCAGGTGGTCGCGTTCGGCGAGATCGGGTGCCTTCTGGGCCGCTTCGGCGTACAGCCGTGCCGCGGTCGCCAGGTTGCCGTCGCGTTCGTGGAGGTAGGCCGCCACCGCCGCGTGGCGGGGTAGTGAGTCGTCCAGCGCCGCGAGCGCCGCCAGGCCGGCGCGTGGTCCGTCGGCCTGGCCGACGGCCACCGCGCGGTTGAGTCGGACGACCGGGCTGTCGGTCAGGCGCGTGAGCTCGTCGTACCACTCGACGATCTGCACCCAGTCCGTCTCCTCGGCGGTGGGTGCGTCGGCGTGGAGTGCCGCGATGGCGGCCTGGGCCTGGAACTCGCCCAGCTGGTCGCGGGCGAGAGCCGCCTGCAGGATCGCGACGCCCTCGGCGATCGACGTGGTGTCCCACCGGCGGCGGTCCTGCTCGGCGAGGGGGATGAGGCTGCCGTCGGGCGCGGTCCGGGCGGCGCGCCGGGCGTGGTGGAGCAGCATGAGGGCGAGCAGCCCCGCCACCTCGGGGTGGTCGATCGCGGCCGCGAGTTGCCGGGTGAGCCGGATGGCCTCGGCGGCGAGGTCGACGTCGCCGGAGTAGCCCTCGTTGAAGACCAGGTAGAGGACGCGCAGCACGGTGGCGACGTCGCCGGGCTGGTCGAACCGCACGCCGGAGACGGTGCGCTTGGCCCGGCTGATGCGCTGCGCCATGGTCGCCTCGGGCACCAGGTAGGCCTTGGCGATCTGGCGGGTGGTCAGCCCGCCGACGGCGCGCAGCGTGAGCGCGACCGCGGACGACGGCGTCAGCGACGGGTGGGCGCACAGGAAGTAGAGCTGGAGTGTGTCGTCCACCGCGGGCGCGGGCCCGGGCGCCGGTTCCTCGTCGACGAGGTCCTCACGCCGGCGGCGGGCGGTGTCCGCCCGGGCCGCGTCGAGGAACCGGCGCCAGGCCACGGTGACCAGCCAGCCCTTCGGGTCCCGCGGCGGGTCGGCCGGCCAGACGCGGACCGCCTCGACCAGAGCGTCCTGCACAGCGTCCTCGGCCGCCGCGAAGTCGGCTCCGCGGCGGACGAGGATCCCGAGCACGCTCGGTGTGAGGCTTCGAAGCAGGACCTCGTTCAATCCGTGATGGTGGGCGGCGCGGTCAGGAACGGGCGGACCTCGAGCCACTCGTGGATCGGCTTCCCGCCCGCCCCGGGAGCGGCCGACAGCTCCCCGGCCAGCTCGATGGCCCGCTCCTGGCTGTCGACGTCGATCACCATCCAGCCGGCGATGAGATCCTTGGTCTCGGCGAACGGACCGTCGGTGACCGGCGGGCGACCCTCGCCGTCGTACCGGACGAACATCCCCTCTGGGGCGAGCGCCTGGCTGTCGACGAACTCGCCGGTCCCCTCGAGCCGGGCTGCGAAGTCGTTCATGTACTGGATGTGGGCCGAGATCTCCTCCGGCGTCCACTGGTCCATGGGCACGTCGTTGACCGCGGCCGGGGCGCCGCGGTAGTGCTTGAGCAGCAGGTACTTGGCCATAGTGCTTCTCCTCGGTGCTGGTGCGACCCATCTTGGCCGCCTTCACCACGGGGACGGAGCCAGCCACGGGTTCTCGACATCGCCGTCCGAACTTCTTGGGTCCACGAACAGCAGCGACGAGGCGCCTGAATCAAGAGAAGGCCTCGCGCGCGTCACTGTACGTGTGGTCGGGTGGGTTGCGTCAGAGCAGCCGACGCACGGTGCTGGTCGGCGCCGGCGCTCCGGTGCTCCGTGGAACACCATGATCGGCCGACGGCGGCACCTACGCGTCGTCGGGATGGCTGAACGGGCCAGGCACCGGTTTCTCGAATCACGCACCGGCACACGTCTCGGCGGGCCTGGGACTGGACGGCGCGGATCCGGCGGATCCCAGGGAAGCAGGCTAGAACGCGTTTCAGAAGTCGGTCGAGGTGGTGGATGGCTGGTCCGGGAAGCGGCGGGCAGCCATCCCGAGACCACTCGCTCGGGGGGCGTTCCATGGATGTGCCGGGGCGCTCGCCTCGGCACATCCATGAAGGCTGTCACAGAGGTTTGGGGCCGCCGGCTTCACTTCGGGGGACGATCCGTAGGATGCCCCACATACCGGCCACGGCGAACGGCATCCTGGTATCGGAGTACAGGTAGTCACCCTGGTGGCCGAAGACGCCGCCAGCGGGGCCCAGCCAGGCGTCGAGTGTCTCACCCGCCGTCAGCGTCCGCGCAGACAGCATCCGAGTGCCTTTCACCCCGGGTTGCTGCGGGAACATGTGCCCGCTGACCGTGAACGAGTGGAGCTGGTCGGTCGCCCCCACCCCGACCCGGAACACGACCGGATCCCGCGGGTGCGCGCGAAAGACGGGCGTGTCCGGGTCGCCGTACTGCCCGGAGCTGAAAGCGATGCCGTAGGAGCCGACCACGGAGGCCCCTGTCTGATCGTCGCGGAAGGAGGTCAGGCCCAGCCGGGACGTCAGCGGCTCGCTTCGATAATTCAGATGGTTGAAGCCCTTGTCGAATGAGCCCGGGGTGTTCTCAGCACCGGGGGGTGCTCCCGGGACCGGCGCCGTCGGCCGGTTGGACGGGTCGCTGTTGAGCCCGTTACCGGCGACCTGGTCCCCGTAGGGCTGGATACTGCGCGCGAACTGTTGGTCCGTGCTCTGCATTGTCAGCGCGAACTCACGGAACGGCGCACCGTTGCGCGGACGGATGATCGCCTGGGTGCTCGTAGCGGCGGGGCCAAGCGGGGCCCCCGTGACACTGTCGGTCCAGGTCGAGCCTGCGGGTTCGACGATGAGCATCCCGTAGGCACCATGCCGCAGGGAGGCTGGGCTTGCGAGGTTCGAGAACACCGAGGTACCCAGCGGCCCGTCCGCGTGGAAACGGTAGGTCACCGACTGCCCCACGCCTACGCTCGTATCCGGGTTCAGCCCGATCGCAACGCCAGCGGACAACTGCTGGTTGCGGATGAGTTTCCCGAGATCCAGTCCGACCCGCGTTCCTCCGTACCGGGAACCCGGAGAGATCTGGTTATGGAGGGTGATTGTCACGCAGTCGCCCGCGTTCGCGCGGAGGACCAGCGGCTCGAGCGGCCGGGTGCCCGCCCGGATGGCCGCCACGTCGGAGGCCAGTGCGTAGACGACACCCCCGGTGTCCGCGAACGGCGCCGTCGGAAGGGTGTGGTCGAACACCGCCACGTCGTAGGCGAGCACACGCACATTCGGCGGGCACGGGTTCACCGTGGACGTGGCGACCGAGGTGTCGACTGAACCGTCGGCCCGATAGGCGGGCTTCGGGTTCGGTCCGGGCGTCTGCTGGGTGTCGCCGGTCGCCGCCGTCTGGGTGGGGAATGCGGTAGGCCCACCCGCAGGTGGACGACGGCCGGGCAGCGCCTTGAGATCGTCCTGCGGTCCGTCGAACACCCGGAACAGGCCCCAGGCGCCGCTTTCCAGGGCAAATGTCCGCGTGCTGTAGTACAGGTAGTCGCCGGCGGCGGCCTTCACACCGCCCGCGCCGCCGTCGAGTACATAGTCGAAGCGCTCGGAAATGCCGGTGGTCGCGGTGTCCGTCAGCTCGCCGAGGCCGTTGAAGCGCTCGATCCGGAACCGGTGCCCCTGGATGCGCAGGGCTTCGGCCCGCTCGCTGAGCCCGATCGTCCGGATCACCACCGGGTCGCCCGCGTACGCCCGCAGCAACGGAGTCATGGGATCGCCGTACTTGACCGAGGAGAACACATAGGGATCGACGGTGGTCACGGTCGCCGGGACCGTGTTGCGGTCCCACTGGCCCGGCACGTCCGGGACTCGGCTGAACGCGTTGCGACAGCGCCCGCCGTTGTACTCACGCCGCTGGTCGGTGGTGGCAGGATCGGCGGGTGTCACGCCGGGCGGTGTCCGCTCTCCCAGGGGCGCGGCCCGCAGGTTGATTGAGCCCTCCTCGCACTCCTGGCCGCCGTTGAACGGCGTCAGACCGGCTGGCGGTGGTTGGGCCAGTTCCCCTCTGCCACGTCGGCCATTATGCAGAAAGATCGTAAACTCGCGGAAGGCACCGGACTGGCCGACGCCCACCGAGCCCGTGGTGACGACGTCCACGATCGGCCCACTTCGGACCTCGGCTCCGGTGACAGGATCCCGGTATACGGAACCTGCTGGTTCGATGATGAGCGCGGCGAACAGTCCATGGGCCCACGAGGTGATCCCGTTGACATGGTCGTGCCAGAAGACGGTGCCCGCGTCGACGTCGGAGTACCAGCGATACTGGACGAACTCGACCGTGACCGGTTCACCGGCGAGGTGCTCCTTTTTGAGGTCTGCGTCGAAGGTGAGCCGGCTGCCGTCGATCGCGGTGATCGTGCGGATTTCCATCGACGTGCGCCCGACACCGATACCGATCGATATGCCTGGCCGGAGCCGGTCGACGCTGGAAACCGTGATCTGGTTCCGGGCGTCGACGGACGTCAGCGTCCGGCCCTCACGGGATGCGGCGAAGACCGACTGCTCGTACGCGAAGCCCGCGATCACACCGTCGGATGCGAGCGGGTCGAACTGCACCAGATGTGTGTGCATGTTGACCTTGCTCTGCACATTGGGGTTCAGCTCACTGCCGAAGGTGATCGCCACGCAGTCGCCTACGTTGGAGCGGATCACCAGCGGATCAACCGGCTTTGCGTCGCTCAGCACAGCCGCCTTGTCCTCGTTGAGGACGTAGATCTCTCCGTTCGGGTCCCGTTCCCGGGCGGTTGCCTGGATGGGGACCGCCACCGCTGTCACGTCGAAGTCCCGCACCGGGGCGGCCCGGGGGCACAGCCCGCCGGGACGCTCCTGGGTGGCGGTGGCACCCAGGCCCGGAGCGCCGCCGTGCCCGCCCGGCGCGAAGGGTGGCCTGTACCCGAGGTGTGGTCGCAGCATGGGGTAGGCCGGCCGGCCGGTGACCGGGTTGAACCTGATTTCCGGGCGGGAACCGGGCGGTGCGGTCGGCCGGTAGTTGGGCCATACCGACGCCGTCTCCGGTTCGCCCAGGTAGACCGGTGCGAGTTCGGTGCCGGACCGTTGCCAGTCCCACACGGTCGCGTCATCGCGATCCGTTCCCGTTCCGGTCGTCCATCGGGCGCCCTGAGGCGGCAGGCTGTTCTCCACCAGCTGCTCGAGCGCGATCTGCCGCCCGGGATCGGTGAGCTCCACGCCGGGCACCACCCGTTTGCCCTCGATGGTGCGGCCGATCAGTCCGGCCGAGTTCACCGCCGTGGGAGCCGCAGCCCGCCCAGGCAGCCGCGCCAGGTCGGGCTGGGCCGTGTCAAAGACCCGCCACAGCCCCCACATCCCGGCGATGTAGTGCTGGGCGATATGACAGTGATACAGGAAGTCCCCGGCCGCCTGCTGACATCCCCCGGCCCCGCACTCGTGCAGGAGATCGAACGTCTCGGTCGGGCTGACGGTCTGCGAGTCAAGCCGAATCGAGGTCGCCTTCGCACCCGCTCCCTTGCTCAGACCGATGTCCATCGCGGTGTTGTCCGTGCCGGGATCCAGGCGCCAGCGCGTCCCCCCACCGTGCACATGGTGCACGTGCAGCTGTTCCATGCCGGCGTGCACGATCCGGGTTTTGGTCGGCTCTCCGAGGTAGGAGCGCGGCATAGGCGTGGCCGGATCGCCGTAGGTGTAGGAACTGTAGGCCAGCGACTCGTTGGCGCGCTGAACCGATGCGCCGCGCTCGGCTTCCAGCTGGAGCCGGCGGAAGAAGGATTCGGAACGGTAGTTGATCGCCCGACTGGTCGGCCGATAGGCGTTCGTGGCCGCACCGCCCTCGTTGGGGATCGTCGGTGTCGGCGGCCGAGCATCGATCATGGGCAACTGGCGGCCGTACTGTACCTGGTCGCCGATCGGGATTCCCAGATCACCGCCGATCGGGATGCCCTCGTCGTTCTCCCGAACCGGCCGGCGCATCGCGAAGTTCTCCGCGCCCATCTCATGGTAGATCAGGGTGAACTCGCGGAAAGAAGACGCACGTACCGGCTGGACCATGGCCTCCCAGTTGCTCCACCGGTTGTCACCGGTCTTCTCGGCGCCGTTTTCCGGGTCAAACCAGCGGGCGCCGGCTGACTCGGCGATCAGCGCGCCGAACAGGCCGTGCGCGGTAAGTCCGCTGGACTCGCCACCGGAGCGGAAGACCCGGGTGCCCTCGCCCATCTGAGGATCGAGGTAGTAGCGGTACTGCCTGGTCTCACCTGGCGCGACCAGCACGGACGTCGGGTTCTGCCCCACGGCCTGACCGCCCGCGCCACCGGCCGCGTCATAGGCGACGCCACTCATGTCCATCGACACCGCCGGCACTCCGCCCGGCTGGGTCAGAACGGGCTGGCCGAAACCATTGCGGGGTGCCTTGGTGATCTTATTGGTCAGGTTGACGACGACGCACTCGCCGAGGCGTGCGCGCAGCACCAGCGGCTGGATTGGGTCATTGCGCAGGCCGACCGAAACCCTCGCGGCCGCCGGATCGTCCCGATCCATCGCCGATGCGGTGATCAGGGCCTGCTCCTGGGCCCGTACCTCATCCTCTCGATCGGCAAGCACGTACATGTAGCCATAGGGATCGTGGTCGCCGAAGCGGTCGACGACAATGTCCACATCAATGGCATGAACATCGAATACCCGCTGTGGCGCGGCTGCACAGTTCCGCACCGGCGGCGAGGCCTGTTGCTCGGCAGCGGCCGGTGCCACCAGAAGCGTCGCCGTGAAGATCGATGCGAGGAGCAGTCGGGCCGCGGGCATCGCGCGCAGTCGCCGTGGCCGAGCCCACGGCGGATCGTCGAGCCGCGAGGCGGCGGTCCAGGAGGGGATCCGCGTCCGCACCCAGGTGGGCAGCGCGGCCCCGGCGGTCGCCAGCACGGCAAATACGAGGACCACGGCCTGCGCGTCCAACGCCTGCGTGATCCCGTACCGAAGCATTCCCGCCAGCTCTGGGGTAAACGGTGCCGCCTCCCCGTGCCGGTGGGCACCTGAGGAGGGCAGCGACCGGTACCCTGCCGGCCGCACTACCGCCAGCGGTACAGCCAGCGCCGTCACCGCGACGGTGATGGTGGCGACGGAGACCACCCCACGCCAGCGGCGGAGACGATCCGTGGCTGTCTCGACCACGCCGACGACGAGAATCACGGCCGGAAGCATCAGCAGCAGATCCGCCAGGGCGTGCTGGGCGTGCTGGGCGTGCGAAGTAGGCGACCACGTTCCCACGGTGTGCCGCCAGGCGACGGTTCCCCCGGTGATCAGCGACGCGCGTACGAGCACCGAACGCGAGAACGGCCCGTGTCCGGACCATGTAGCGGTCACGACGCACCGTGCTCGTGCTGGGCGGGAGCGCCCGGCAGACGAACCAAGAGACGGTGCGTCGTGCCGTCGCGTCTCCAGAGAAGTTCAAACGGCGGGTCATCCGGCCGCGGGGCCTGGGTGTCAAAGTAAACGACACCGTTGACGGCGCTGTCGGGATTCAGCCGGGACAACGCGCCGAAGGTGTCCGAATGGGGTGTGAGTGCGGTTGTTGTACCGCCGCCCGCCAGGGTGAACTCGTTTGCCAGGTCGAATCGGCGAACCTCGGAACCGGCGTTCGTGAGATGCAATGTTATGCCCAGCCGCTGGTTGTCGCCTTCCGGGGCCCCCGGCATCATCTGTGCCGGCATCTGATAGCCGTCACCCGTATCCATGTGGTGGGACGTGAGGCTCGCCCAGTCGGCTTCACCCGCCGTGGCGACCAACCCACCCACGGCCGCGGTGTCGCTGACAGCCGGTCCCGCCGCGGAACCGGTCCGCATGAACAGGCCGGCCACCGCCCCCGCAGCAGCCAGCAGCACCACCAGAAAAGACAACGCATGGACCATGAAAGAACTACTTCGCACGGCCACCCCTTGAATGCCCTCCGCTGTACCGGCCCGTGGATGTTTGCACGACTCCGCACACTGTCTGGTAATTGACCTGAGTGCCTGTCCGGAACCCTGGTGCTCCTTGGCTCTCCGTGATCTTCCTGGGTGTCCTGTGTGGGATGGGTGTCAGACGGGCGAGTCTGCAGGTGACGGTGCGGATCATGGCTGTGGCAGGCGGCGCGCCCCACAAGGGTCTGCATCCGAGGTCCGCCATGGCTGCGATCTTGGAGCCGGCGTAGGGCCGCGCGTCGTGAAATCATTGCGCACGCGGACGTGACGGACCTCGACGTTGCCCGTGTGTCGGCAGGCTGCGCAAATGTCCGCGGCGATGGCAGTCAGCGTCGACAGCCGGGACCAGGTGTCATCCTGCTGACAGCGGACTGATGATCGGCCGAGGGGCCTGAGTCGGAACTCGAACGCCCGAGGACGCCGGTAACCTCGGTGTTTATGGTTTAGCGCGATGACGGCAAGGCGCGGCCTGGTGATACCACCAGGACGGTCGGTGCCCGAACGAACGAACCTCGGGCCTCGCGCAGCGTGTTCACGGGCGGGGGTATCAATTATTACTCGTTGTGAAGTGGCGGCCGCCCCGCGCTCCGGGCGGCTCGCTCCTGCGGGAAGGTCGGCAGCCGTCGCCGAGTATGCGCTGCGCGGCGTGCGGAAGCCCGTCCATCCCGGCTGACCAGGTCTTGCCCGATACGGGCAATTTAGTTGCGCTGAGGACGACACGGTTGGAGTCGACGCTCGCCAATGTCCCGGTCGGACGGCATGTCCACTACATTAAGCGACGATTCCAACGTGGCTGCGGACGGATCCCCACCCGGCTGTCGATTCAAACCGAACTCTGGCTACCTAAAGTAGCGATCACCGAAGATCGTCGGCGACATTAAGTGATCAAGATTGTTCTGTCCCCATGGTAATATCCATGGCATTCTCTTGATTTTGTCGAGGTCACGGGAAACCTGGTGACGACCTGCCACCTTGCCGCGAGGAAGCACAACATTGTCTGCCACTCACAGCATGGATCATGAACTGTTGGCTGCCGGCGTGTCTCGGGCCGGCCAGCGACGCGGATGCCGTTCGGGCGACCGTGGGTCGCATGGATGCGCGGACTCCCGCTGTCGGAGGTCGCCCACAGGTTTCGAGCCGTGCAACCGCAAGGCGCGAGCGTTCCTAACAGCGCACTGGTCAACAGGCCATGTGTGTCTTCGCCGGCTGCCTGGAGCGTTGCGTGGGGTGGTGGAGCGCCGCGGCGACGCTGTTCAGATGGAGGACGGTGCGCGCGGGATTGCGACCACCGGCCATGAGACGGACAACGTCGCTGGTCCGCATCTGGTTGTGGTCGTCGGTAAGGTGGCGTCACGGATCCAGCCCGGCGGTTCTCCACCGTTCAGCAGCGGTGATCGGCACTACCGTGTCGTGCCCGTGTTTTCTCCGTGTGCGGCGTTCGGACAGGGCCCGGACGACGGCCACGAGTACGCCGGGCCTTGTGTGGGGGGGCGAGCGCCATCTACGTTGTTCCGTGCAGGCAGTTGGCGGAAAAGTCGGGGTGGACCCGGCAAATGAAGCCTCGGGAAACCCTCACCTCTGCCTTTCCGGATAAATATGGCGCGATGCGCCATCGGCTGGTTCTTCTGTTCCGAACTACCGTTTCGGGCGCCTGTCGAGACGTCGACACGACAGCGGTACCGGGGGTTTACGCCGCGGCACTCGGCGTCTGCCCTTCCTCCTCGGATGCTGCTCGTCCGCGACCGGCGCGGCCTTCGGGTAACAGCGCGGGGTGCGGGAGGATCGCATGGATGATCTTGGGTCCGAGCGCCCTCGCTGTGATCTCCTGAAGATTCGGTGAACTTCCGTGGAGGTGGATCGGCGATGACTCTGAGGGATCTTGCGCGGAGTCGTATAGAAGCTCGCTTTCCGGCCCACGGCCCGGTCCGATCCCACTGCCGTCCGTGGCGGGAAACGCAACGGCTGGCGGGTCGGCGCTGCCCTCGGTGGTCGGAAGATTACGCCATCCGAGATTGCAAGAGTGCATGATCACCTGAATCGAAAGGTAAGTTCGCGGATGGTTTATTTCGCGGACGAATTTGATTCGGGCTGGCGTGGCGGCGATGTTGGCGGATCGCCTGTCGAAGCGCGCACACCTGCTGCGGTCATCCGGATTCCCTGCTACGATCGGTATCGAGGCGACACTCGCGCCGCGGAAGGATTCCGGTTGCTGTGATACGAGGTTGATAAAATGTCGCGCCGGTCAGAAGGGGATTTTTTGGCCCACCATATATGGATCTTTTCGTGTTGAACTCGAGCCCGCTCTGAACCGCGATTTATCTGGAGTCAATGAACAGTGCCTCCCCGTGCAGTTCAGGCCCAGGAGCACCTAGGGGGACTAATGATGTTCAGCGTTCTAGGCCCATTACGGGTGACGCGGGATGGTCTCCCGGTCCAGGTAAGAGGCCTGCATCAGCGAGCGATCCTCGGACTTCTCTTGTTGCACGTCAACCAGACTGTGGCAACGAGTCGGCTTGTACAGGCGGTGTGGGGCGACGACGTCCCGCCAACGGCACGCAAGATGCTACACAACGCGGTTGTGGGGTTGCGTCGTGCGCTGGTCGGCCAGCCGAGGACGCTGCCGCGCCAGACCCAGCCGGTGCCGGCGTCCCGGCTGCTCACGCAGGCACCGGGCTACGTTCTACATGTTGACGACGACGAGTTCGACCTGGCTCGGTTCCGGACTGCTGGGGCGCACGGGCACACGCTGCTGGCCACCGGTTCCTGGGAGCGCGCGTCACGGACACTGCGGGAGGCCCTTGACCTGTGGCGGGGAGAGGTACTTGCGGATCTTGTCGAGGAGGGCATGCACTGGCCTGAACTCACCTCCCTGCGGAACCTGCGCCTGAACGTGATCGAGGACTGGAGCGAGGCCGAGATAAGTATCGGGCGTTATCACCAGGTGGTCCCCCATTTGGAGGCCGTGGTCGAGAGCGAGCCGTTGCGGGAGCGAGCCTGCTACCAGTTGATGCTGGCGCTCTACCGCTGCGGCAGGCAGGCTGACGCGCTCGGTGTCTACCGCAGGACCCGGGCCATCCTCGTGGAGCGGTTCGGTCTCGATCCCGGCCACGACTTGCGGCGCCTCGAACACGCCATTCTCAATCAGGACCCGACACTTGTCGGGCCTCGCCGGACGGGTCGGCCATTACAGAGATTCGGTGCTGAATGCGCCTTCGCGCACGGATCCCAGTGAACCGCCGATCGGTGACTTCGGCTGATCAGTCTGGTGGGTGGTGCGCTGCCGTCATGGTGAAGGGGATCGAGGCCGTTCTGGCGGAGAGTTCGACGTGTCACTGTCGTACCTGGACGAGTGGCGGCGTTCGGTACTGGGGCCGGACGTGAGGGCTCTGGGCCGCGGCGGAATCGGTCCGATGGCCCGCACGACAGGGTTGTGGGCTCGTGGGACGGCGGAGCCGGACGCCGGAGAGCCGCCATCGGGCGGGTCCAGCGTGCCGGTGGTGGGCGTGTGCGGTCTGTGAGGTAGGCAGGTGCCGGCCGGGAGCGGCACCACAGGCACGCATGACATCACCTCTCGCGCCGCGGGTCGCTATCGCTACCTGAGTGGACCTCCTGCTGCTTAAGGTGATCGATCACCGATGGTGAGCCCCGGATCCAGGCACTTACCCACCGGGATTTCTCATCCTCTGGTCCTGCTCAGTTCAGCCCGTAGATCCACCGGCAGGTCCTGGCGGCGCTTCACGTCCAGCTTGCGGTATACCTTGGTGAGGTGTTGTTCGACAGTGCTCGCGGTGACATAGAGCTTCGTGGCGATTTCCCGATTTGTGTATCCCATGACAGCCAGCGATGCGACCCGGCGCTCCGCCTCGGTCAGTGATTCTCTTGCGGGGCCGTTATCCTGGGCGGGTCCGGGCTCGACAACCTCCTCGCCCCATTCCGACAACAGCTCCCGGCTCAGCGGCCTGGCCTGGCACAGGTTCGCGACGTGCATTGCCTGCCTGAACAACGGACGGGCCCGCCGCTTCTGGCCCAACGTGTCGTATGTGCGGCTGAGGTCCCCGAGGACCCGCGCCTGCTCGAAGCGGTCCCCGCACATCTCAAGGATGTCCAGGGCTTCGGTGAGCAGCGGGGTCCGGCGGTTTGGCGGGCTTGTCGCCGCGAGTAACCGCAATGACAGGGCGCGCGCCCGGCCTGCCTCGGCCCCCGCTCTGGGTAGTTGGTCGCGTATCAGCACCCTGGCCTGATCGGAGTTGCCCAGCCGCAGCCAGGCCTCCGCGGCGCCGACCCGCCACGGCACGAGGCCGGCTAGGTCCAGGCCCCAGCCGCGCATAAGTTCGCCACAGGCCAGGAAATCACCGAGCGCCGCGTGGTGATGGCCGGTGGCCAGCTGATAATACGCACGGGAGTGGAGGTAATGCAGTCCGTACCGGGTCTGGAACATGGCTTCGGGTATCGCCCGGGCCACATGCGCGCTGGCGGTTTCGTAGTCCCCCATCCGTGTCGTGGCCATGATCAGGGCACCTAGCGGCAGGCCGACGGCCGCCCCCCAGGCTCCCGGGGTGAGCTGGGCCAGGGCGGCGTGCGCATGGTCAGCTCCTGCTGCCAGGTCACCCTGGCGTACCAGTGCCTCTGACATGACGGCCAGAGCCATCGCCCGCGGCGTCCCGGAGGCCGTCGAGATCATCTCTTTGCACCAGTTGATCGCTGTGGTCAGTTGCTCGGCATAAACCAGTACGAGCAGCGCCAGCAACACGGCCTCGTCGAGCCAGGACGTGCGACGACCGATCCGCGCGTCGGCCAACACCTGCTCGGCCATTGGCACCGCCGTCGCCAGGCGCCCTCGGTTCAATAGGCTGGCGAGCTCTGCCACCGACCGTAGCCACGGATCGCCCGCATCTGCCACGGCCTCCGCCGGCACACGTCTCGTGCCGGATCGGCGGCCGAGCAAGGGGGCGACGACGGTCAGCCATACCTCGATGTGACGTGGCTCGCCGTCGCCGTCGCCGCGGCTGGCGGCGTACCGCCGGCCCAGCAGATCTGGGACGTCGCTGAGGCGCCCGTCCCATACCAACTGGCGGATCAGCTCGAGCTGATCATCCCGGTTAAGCATGTCTGCGCCCGCAGCGGAGAGCAGACCGCTCAGATTGCGCGCCGCGCTCGACGGGTTCGTCCACCACTCAACCCGGGTGAGTCGAGCCAGCACCGCCGACCGGCGTCGCTCGTCCGCCGTTGATCGGTGCGCCAGCCGCAGACATTCGACCGCCCGGTCGTGGTCGTCGTCGACCAGCGCCTGATCCGCGGCGTCCAGTAGGAATCGGATTCCCCACGGTGCCGTGGTCTGGTCCGCGGCCACCAGGTGACAGGCGACGGTGGCGGCCCTGGCGCCCCGGTCACGCGAGAGAGCCGCGGCGCGGCGGTGCAGTTCGACCCGCACGGGATCGGAAATATCGTCGAGAACGGCCTGATACATGATCTCGTGGCGGAACCAGCCGTCGGCCAGGAGGCCCGCCGCAGTCATGGGTTCGATTACCCGCCGTACCTCGTTGACGCCGCAGTCGGCCATCGTGGCCAGATCGTGGGCTGTCCCCTCGGGGCCAAGAACGGCGAGGGCGTGCACGACCCGCGCGGTCTCGGCCCCGGCCCGGTACAGATAGGTAACAAGCGTACGCCCGTATCCCTGCGCGGTAGGTCCCCCATGTGCCCAATGGTCCTTCACCAAGGCAGTTAGCAGAGCGGGATTACCCCCGCTCGCCGCCTGGAAGGCCGGTGTGAGCTCGACTGCGGCGTCCACGCCCATCGTCTGGGTCACGAAGATCTCGATCCCAGCTCGAGACAGAGGTCCCACCCGCACATGCGCCGCGTGCGGTTGGCGCAGCAACCCGACCAGCGGCGGTGACTGCCAGCTCCAGGGCTGTCCGTCGTCGGTCAACACGAGGAGCGCGGCGGTGCTGGGAATTCGGCGTACGAGGTGGAGGAGGCAATGTAGGGACAACAGGTCGGCGTGCCCGACGTCATCCACCGCGACCAACAGAGGTTGCTGTTCGGCCAGGTCCAGCAGCAAGGTCGAGAGGGCGTCGATGGTCCAGATCAGGAAGGGCGCCAGCGGGTTGGTGGCACCCCCCAGCGATGTCGCCGCCAGCTCCGCCTCGGATATGCGGGCAATCCGTTCGGTCAACGCTGTCGGCAGCTGAAGGCCGCGGGTCAGTTGTGTCATCACTCCGAGAGGTAACGAGCGCTCCTCGCGGGAACAGGCCGCGTTCAGGACTCGGATCCCCGCGGAGCCGGCCCGCTCCGACAGCGCCCGCAGGAGATCGGTGCGGCCCGTCGTGGCAGGTCCCTCCAACACCGCAACACCGCCCCGGGCCTCGAGACAGTCACTCAACGCGGCTTCGAGGCATGTCAACTGCTCGTTTCGTTCGACAAGTTCCCCCAACATCCCCACCTGTTCAGTTCACGCCGCGCCCGCGCATCTCGGCGCGACGACACCTGCCGTCCATCCGCCACCGCCGACGCTCCTTGCGCCCGATGACCGTGTGGGTCCTGTCCAAGTGCGCGCAGGCCTCGAAGGGGCGCTGCGGAGGGGGCGAGGGCGGCCTTTCTCTGCTGGTTCAGCGCGGACCGTGAATAATCGGCTGGGGCGGAGGAGGTCGATCTGCGCGACTTCTGTCATCGACGCCGCAACGTGTCCGTGTTGGCGGTGGACGGATCCCCATCACGCTGGCGACCCGCGACGGATCTCGTGCTCACTACCTTCCGTAGAAAGCCCCGCATGGCCCAAGAATCCCACAGGGACCACCACTAGTGGGTAATCGGGCAACCACTACCGATTTCTAATGTGTGGGGTCGTGTCGGCGCGAGTCTTCCTGCGTCGGCCTGGCACCGAGTGGGGAACCCGGCGAGTAGACCGGGTCGATGCCGCATCCGATTCAGCCCTGCCGGCGGACGTTCGGCCGATCTCAGGCCAGGACCTGGACCGCCCGGGTCTCCTAGGGGGTCGACAGGGGGTCGTGCCCGTCCGTTCGACGCAATAGTGGTGGTGGCTTACAGCGACCTCGCTGATGCGAAGTGCGTCGGTACGCGCACGTCGATTCGAGATCTTTCGGCTCGGAGGTTAGCAAAATGCTGCGGACGGAGATCATCCGACCTCTTTACATCACTTTGAGTGATCATTCGGATCGTTTTGGTGATAAGATCGCGTACCGGGACGCAACGCGGGCGGTGACCTACCGGGACCTCGAGGTGCGTACCCGACGACTGGCGGGTCATCTCGCCGAGATGCACGTCCAGCCCGGCGACCGGGCCGCGATCATCCTTGGCAACAGCGTCGAGGTCGTGGAGAGCTACCTGGCGATCACTCGGGCCAGCGCGGTGGGGGTTCCGCTCAATCCTCGCGGCACCGAGGCGGAGATTGCCTACCTTCTGGACGACAGCGGCGCTCGGGTCGTCATCACCGACCCGGCGCGCGTGCCGCTGGTGTCGCGGGTGCTCGAGGACAGGCCCGAGGTACGGCTCCTGGTCACCGGGGACGGGCCGCCGCCGACGGGCGCGGCATCCTTCGCGGTGCTGGCGAGCACCGAGCCCGCCACCCCGGCCCGTGACGATCTCGCGATGGACGAGGTCGCCTGGATGCTGTACACGTCGGGTACCACCGGCAAGCCCAAGGGCGTCCTGTCAACCCAGCGTTCCTGCCTGTGGTCGGTCGCGGCCTGCTACGTACCCATTCCGGGCCTATCCGCCGACGACCGGGTGGTCTGGCCGCTGCCGCTGTTCCACAGCCTCGCACACATCTTCTGCGTGTTGGGTGTGCTCTCGGTAGGAGCTACCGCGCGCATCGTCGACGGCTTCTCCGCCGACGAGGTGCTCGACGCGGTTCGCGAGGAGTCGGCGACGTTTCTCGGGGGCGTGCCGACGATGTACCACTACCTGGTCCAGGCCGCCAGGGTGTCCGGTTTCCAGGCGCCCGGGCTGCGGATGTGCCTGGTCGGTGGCGCGATCACCACCGCCTCGCTGCGCAGCGCCTTCGAAGAGACGTTCCACGCGCCCCTGCTGGATGCGTACGGCAGTACCGAAACGTGCGGCTCCATCACGATCAACTGGCCTACCGGTGCCCGGGTCGAGGGCTCCTGTGGTCTGCCGGTGCCGGGGCTGGAGGTCCGACTCGTCAATACCGAGACGGGTACGGATGTCGAGCCCGGGACGGAGGGCGAGGTATGGGTTCGTGGGCCGAGCGTGATGCTCGGATATCACAACCAGCCGGAGATGACCGCGGCAGCCTTGCAGGCCGGTTGGTACCACACCGGCGATCTGGCTCGTCGCGATGACGCAGGCTACTTCACCGTCACCGGGCGGATCAAGGATCTGATTATCCGAGGCGGCGAGAACATTCATCCTGGTGAGATTGAGGAGGTGCTGCGGGACCAGCCGGGGATAGCGGACGTCGCTGTCACCGGCAGGCCGCACGAGGTCCTCGGTGAAGTGCCGGTCGCCTTTCTGGTGCCGGGCCCGGAAGGCGTCGATCCAGAACGGGTGTACGCGGCATGCCGGGAAGCACTGGCCTACTTCAAGGTTCCCGAGGAGCTGTACGAGATCGCCCGGGTTCCCCGGACCGGTTCTGGGAAGGTCATGCGTCGGGCGTTGCTGGAGATGCCGATCCGGCTGCGCGCGGCCGGCAGGAGCCACCACGAGTCTCTCTTCCGACTGGACTGGGTACCTCTGCCCTCGGTCTCGCTGGTCGCGCCGCCACCGGCCGGCTCGTGGGAGGTTCTAAGGGTCCCACCTGACCAGCCGCTCGATGCTTTTGCTGATCTGCTGGCCACTGCGACGTCGTCGGGCAGGCTGGTGATCGTCACCCGTGACGCGGTGGCCGTCGGCGCCGGTGATGTAGTGACCAACCCCGGCCACGCGGCGATCCTGGCCTTCGCCCGGAGCGAGCAGGCCCGGCGTCCCGGCTGGCTGGTGCTGGTCGACAGCGACGGCGAGGAGCCGGATCACCTGTTCGAACGGTTGGTCGCCTCCGGCGAGGAGCAGTTCGCCGTGCGCGGCGGCGTTCCCCTGCTGCCTCGACTCGCGCGGGTCGAGATGTCCGCGGACATGGACTCCGCGATGCCTCTGGACCCAGCCCGCGTCGTCCTGCTGACCGGCGCCGACGGCCCGCGCGGCAGCGCCGTCGCCCGGCATCTGGTGCTCGGCCACGGCGTCCGCCGGCTGCTGCTCGTTGGCGAACGGGAGACACCGGAGCTGGTTGTCGAGCTGACCGCGGCCGGCGCCGCGGTGGAATCAGTGACCAGCGACATGACGGACCGGTCGGCGGTAGCCGCTGTGCTCGCCACCCGAGCCGGGCGTGATCTCGGCGCCGTCGTGCATCTGCCCGAGCCGGGTTCCGCCGGGGTTGAGTCGGCAACCCATCTCAGTGAGCTGACAGCCCCGTTCCAGCTCACCACATTCGTCCTGATCACCTCCACCGCCGGGCTGCTCGGGGTGCCAGGCAGTGGAGGCCAGGCCGCCCAGGCGGCGTGGCTGCACGCACTCGCCAGGCGCCGCCGCGCGCTCGCCCTGCCGGCGCTCGCCCTGGCGGTCGCCGACGATGACGTACCGGTGGGTGTCACCCCCCTGCCATTGTCGGTGAGCCTCGCACTGCTTGACGCCGCGCACGCGACCGGCGACTCCGAGCTTTTCGTAGCGGGCCTGACAGCCGCCACCACGCACCCCGTCGTCGCGCCGCTGCGTGGACTGCTTGACGTCCCGGCGCGGGCGGTGGCGCCGGACGAGACCACCGCATCCCGTTGGCGGGCCCGGCTGCTGGCCCTGCCCGAAAGCGCCCGCCACGGCGAACTGCTCGAGCTGGTGCTCGGCCAGGTGCGCCAGCTCGCGGCCACCGGGCAGATCTCGCCGGAACGGGCCTTCAAGGATCTCGGCTTCACCTCGATGACGGCGGTCGAGCTGCGCGGCCGCCTGGTTGAGGCAACGGGAATGCAGCTACCGGCCACGCTGGCTTTCGACCATCCCACCTCCACATCGCTCGCCAATTTTCTGCACGACGGCCTTCTCGGTGTCGTGGCACGGGCCGAAACGGAGTCGGTCCTTCCGTCGAGGCTGTCCTCCGACGAGCCGATAGCGATTGTTGCGATGGGGTGCCGGTTGCCGGGTGGGGTGGATTCGCCGGAGGGTCTGTGGGGGTTGGTGGC
>NZ_JALKFY010000280.1:0-246 GCF_023242985.1 Frankia sp. Mgl5
TGGCTGGTCTGTCCTGCGGAGTGCCGAATCCGATCGCGTGGCCAACGCTGCGTGATTTTGCCGATATCTATATCAGCTGCGACGACTCCTTGGCTGCTAGAGGGATGCGCATTCTCGCCAACCCGTTGGGAGATGACCCGCGCATTGTCAGCGGCGAAAGCGGTGCTGTAGGTGTCGGTGTACTATCGGCTTTGCTCCAGGACAAACATGGTTGCAAGCTTGCCGACCGATTGGGGTTAAACGAAC
>NZ_JALKFY010000281.1:0-245 GCF_023242985.1 Frankia sp. Mgl5
TCCATTCGTTTACCCCGGTCCCGCACACGTTTTAGCCCGAACAGCATCTCCTCTTCTTCTTCCAGGACGGCTCGCCAGTCCGTTAACTCCCCTCCCTGGACAACAAGCGGATGGTCGATCATTTCGGACAACCCTTGTTTGGTGTAGGCATAACTGCGTGTTTTGCTGCGCGCCTGAGGGTCGAGGCGTGCCCAGAAAAACTGCTTGACCGGATGGGCCGTTGTTTTTTCCATGATATCTTTCAC
>NZ_JALKFY010000282.1:0-245 GCF_023242985.1 Frankia sp. Mgl5
CTACCAAGCTGTACTCGGCAGCTGCCAACGCTCTCGCCGTGCTCACAGCTGCCGTTACCTGCCCTACGCCTGCCACCAAAACGTCAAACCCGCTGGCACCGTGAAGCCCACGCAACACTGCGTCCCTTTCAGCGGAAACAGAGGTGACAATGAGTACGCGCATGCCCGGTTCCTGATCGCCGGAGTTTGCCACAACAGACGCTCCATTATCTAGTCGAGTATCCATGTTATAATCTCCTTTATTT
>NZ_JALKFY010000283.1:0-245 GCF_023242985.1 Frankia sp. Mgl5
TGATACGGCAGCTTCAACGGAACCTGCGCAATAACGCGCAGGTCAACAGCCGCCGCCTTAAACAGAAACCCGAACAAGATATATTCGCGCAGGGTTCCCTGCCAATCGCTCTCTTCGTGCTGTTCCAGGCCGCTCACTTATAATGCCCCCCGATTTTCTGCGCCCGTTCGCGAGCTTGCCCCGCGCCGAGCAGGGAAACAGCGCGCAAAATCGCATCGTTGCCATATTTGGCCCGAATGCCGTCC
>NZ_JALKFY010000284.1:0-245 GCF_023242985.1 Frankia sp. Mgl5
GAGTTTTCATAATGCCGGGCAGGCGTGTATCGCCGTACAGCGAATTCTCGTAGAAGAAACGGTGCTGGAAGCGTTTACGGAAAAATATCTGGCTCATGTCAGCAACCTTGTCGTGGGAAATCCGGAAGATCCAGCCACAGACGTTGGGCCGATGATCACCGAGGCGGACGCAGTTCGTGTGGAAAGCTGGGTGCAGGAAGCCCTTGCCCAGGGCGCCGATTTGCTTTTCGGCGGAAAACGGGAGG
>NZ_JALKFY010000285.1:0-245 GCF_023242985.1 Frankia sp. Mgl5
CACGATGGAGGCGACCAGCAGGTGGAAATAGGAATCGACCTGTTCCCGCTCCTCTCTGGAAAGTCCGGAGGGAAGGTAATAAACAAGGCCATTATCCTGATCGGTCACCAGTCCCTGCTCCTGCCGGCCACCGCTGCCGAATTGCAGAAAGGCGTACGGCACAGGAGGATTTCCCATGCCTAACGATTGCAAAAGGCGGATGGACAGTTGTATGCTTCTCCGAATGATTTGATCGTGAATCAGGT
>NZ_JALKFY010000286.1:0-245 GCF_023242985.1 Frankia sp. Mgl5
GATACGCTTAACCCGTATGCAAAAGCGCCATGGGTCATCTCTGTAGCGGCAGGCGACAAGCAGGGGAAGCTAGCCGATTTCTCTTCCCGCGGGACCAAAGGGAAAAAGGGCACTTTCACCATCGACGGTGAAACATGGACGTGGGAAGACAGCCCTACCATTACGGCTCCGGGCGTTGATGTCATCTCCACGCGTGTGCTTGCTCCCGTGTCGTCTTTGGGTGCCGAAGATGACGCGAAGTACAT
>NZ_JALKFY010000287.1:0-245 GCF_023242985.1 Frankia sp. Mgl5
GCCTCTCTGTTGATTCTAAGCGCCTGTTCCGGAGGAACGAAGCCTACCGCACAAACAGGTGGCCAAACGAACGCTGCTTCAACGAATACCGCTGCGCCCGCAAGCGGCGACAGCAAAGATCCGATTAAAGTAGGGGCGATTTTTTCACTCACGGGCCCAAATAGCCCGCTAGGCGTGCCGGAAAAGCAGGCGGTGGAAATGTTGGTCAAGGAGATTAACGGCAGTGGCGGCGTAAACGGACGCCC
>NZ_JALKFY010000288.1:0-244 GCF_023242985.1 Frankia sp. Mgl5
ATTTTATATTTTTTTGGAGCTGTGGTGAAGTTGGAGTTCACGCCGGTCTGTCACACCGGAGGTCGCGGGTTCGAGTCCCGTCAGCTCCGCCATTATTTCAGGAAGCAAGACGTGCCTCTCACCCGTAAACGGGTTCACCCTTCGGGTACTACACATCTGGCTCGCGAAGAAGTCAACTCGGCGTCGGGTCACCAGTAGGAAGCGAGTCCCGTCAGCTCCGCCATTTACATATAAAGAATTTGGC
>NZ_JALKFY010000289.1:0-244 GCF_023242985.1 Frankia sp. Mgl5
GTATTGCGTCAACCGCAGGGATTTTTCCCTGATTTTCACCAAGCCCGCTTCCGCAAACATCTGCAAAGAGCCAAGCAGCGGCGCCATGCTCAGCACATGAGGCGTACCAATTTGGAAAGCGCCTGCCGTCTCCGCCGGAGTAAAGGTGTGCTCCATATCAAACTGCTTATCTTTTCGCGAACCAAACCAGCCGGCCAAACCCGGATCACGGCCGAAGTGCTTCTGATTGACATACAGGCCGCCG
>NZ_JALKFY010000802.1:0-37007 GCF_023242985.1 Frankia sp. Mgl5
GCTCACCGGACCATGCTGGCACGCCAGGAGAGAGGCGCAACGGGACGACCGGCGCGGTCACCGGGTGCCCGAGCTGTGCCGCGAGCGGCGCCCGCGGCCCCCCCCCCCCCGCCCCGGGGGGGGGGGGGGGGGCGCGCCCGCGACCGGCGGCGGCCCGCCGCCCGCCACCCCGGGCGGGCGGCGCCCGACCCCGCGCACGCGGGCGGGCGCGGGGCGGGCCTGGGGCCGGCGGGACGCCGGGCCCAGGGCGGATAGCCGCCCGGAGGCGGAAAACCGTGCGGTGGCCCGGTGTCCGCCCCCCGGGCGGACACCGGGCCGCCGCACGTGTTTTCCTGCCTCCGGGCGGCGTAGCCTGGCCGCCGACCGGAGGGGGCCACGGGCCGCTGACCTGCGGTTTTGTGTTTCTTGCCCCCCTCCGGCTTCGGTGGAGGGGGTGGTGGCGTCGGTGTAGGAGCCGGTCACGGAGCCGGTGTCAGGCGGCGGGCTTCACCCACCCGTCGGCTTTCGTTCTGCTCGGGCTGTGGGGCCGTCTCGTGTCCGCGGCACCGGCCACGCGGGGAACCCCGGTCAGGGATGCGCGGGGCGGGTGGCACCGAGGTAGCTGGGGCGGACGTAGGTTTCGGTCCGTACCGGGGCGCCGCGCCGGGGGGCGTTAATCATTTCCCCACCGCCAATGTAAATTCCGACATGGGTAATGTCAATGGTGGACGTGCCGTAGAATACGAGGTCTCCGATTTCCAGGGGTGTTCCTGGGGGTAGTCGTGGTCCGGCGTCGAACTGGTCCTGGGCGACGCGGGGGATGGTGATTCCGGCGGCGGCGTAGGCGGCCCGACTAAGCCCGGAACAGTCAAATCCTTTCTCGCCATAATCAGGGCCGTCCCCACCCCACAGATACGGCAGGCCGATCTGCGCGGTGGCGTAGTCCACCGCGGTCAGCGCCGCGGTGGAGGGGCCGCTGCTGGTGGGATCGGGGGTGGTGTAAAGGTCGGCCTGGGTGAGCACACGCGTCACGTACGAGGTGTCGTGGTTATAGGCGTAGAGCGCCCCGGAGATATCCGCGCCGTCCCGCGCGCCGGAGGCGCACAGGTAGTTCGCGGCGGAGTAGATCGCGTCGGCGGGATTGGTGATGTCGGCGGTGCCGTCGCCGTCGCCGTCGACCCCGTAGGCGGTGAAGGTGCCGGCCAGGAACTGCATCGGCCCGACCGCCCCGGCGTCCGAGGTCCAGTCCGGGTTCTGCCCGTGGTCGGTCTCGACTTTCCCGACGGCGGCCAGCACGGTCCAGGGCAGTCCGGGGCAGGTCGCGGCGGCGGCACGATAGAGCTGCTGGTAGCCGGCGGGGATGTCGGCGGTGGCGGAGGGAGAGGGCCGCGGCGTCTGGCCACCGATGCCGCCGCCCAGCAGGCCCGCGGCGGTGGCACCGGCGAGCAGCGGCACGGCGAGCAGCAGCGCGCACAGTCCGGCGAACAGCCGGCTCACTGGGGTTCTAGCGGTGAGCCTCCCCCGAAGAGCAGCTGTGGGGGGCGGGGGGAGGGCGCCGGGTTGGTCTCCTCCTCCTCGCCGGGTTCCGGGGTGTCGTCGAGGGGGGACCGGACGGTGAGGGGGGTGCCGTACCGGTCGGTGAGCCCATCAAGGTCGGTGCGGGTGCTCGCGTGCAGCGGGAGCCAGACGTGGCGGGCCGGCGCGAGGTCCCCCGGAGCCGGCACCGGGGACGGGGCACCGTTCGGGGAGGCGGGTGGGGGCAGCGGCGCGGCGGTGGCGATCATGACACCGGCGGGGCTGGCGGCGAGCCGGACCCGTAGTTCGCGTTCCCGCCGCGCCGAGGGCACCCAGATCAGCACCGGGCTGGTCAGACCGCTGGACGCGGCGAGGCGGGTGTAGCCGGGGATCTTGCGGGCGACCTGGGACAGGGATTCGCTGCCGCTGTCGAACTCCAGGTAGAAATCGAGTCGGCGCCGGGCGGTCTGCCAGGTGCCGTAACCGTCGGGGCGGATCCAGCGTCCCCACACGGCCGTGGTGCGGCGTTCCGACCACCACACGGTCAGCCCCTGTTCCTCGGGCCGGTTGCGGGTGTCGTGCACCCAGGCGGTGAAGACGGTGTTCACGCCGAGGAGATGACCGAGCCGGGGTGAGGTCGCCCAGGCGAGCAGCTTGTCGCGGCGGTAGCCGAGCTCGGCGACGCTGATCGCGCGCCGGGCGGCGAGGATCGCCGCCCCGGCGGTGCCGAGCACGTAGTGGTGGGGGCTGGAGCGCATGCCGTAGCCGAGACGGACCCGGTCCACGGCCTGCAACTGGTACAGCGTGGCCATCCGCATCCGGGTCATCCGCTCCCCGGTGAACGCGAGGCGGGTGAGCTGCTGGCGGGTCAGGACCCGGTGTTCCAGCAGCATCTCCAGCAGCCACCGGTCGCGGACGGTGAGCCGGCCCGCCAGCTCCAGCAGGGCACGATCGGACCCGCTCACCGCCCGCTCCCCTCGGACGGCCGAGGCCCCCGGCCCGCATCCGGGGCCGCGGTGTGCCGCCGCGCCGCCACCCGCAACGCCTCAGCCCGCCCCGGCACGGGCGGTGGCAGGGGCCGGGTTCGCAGGGTGAACGCGGCGGTGTCGGCCTGGTCCACCACCAGGCGGGCCGCGGCCGTCCACGCGGGGAGCCGGGCAAGGTCATGCTGGGTCAGAACGGGACTCACATGCCGGGCGAGATCCGCGGCATCCTTCGGGGACACCCCGAAGAACAGCTTGCTGCGCGCGTTCGTCGACAGCGCGTCGGCCAAATCGTCGGGCAGCTGCCGCAGATGCTGGTGCGCGAGCGTCATGGACAGCCGGTAGCCGCGGGCCTCGGCCAGCATGTCCTCCACCGCCCCCGGCATGGTGAGGAAGTTCTGCGCCTCGTCAAGGAAACAGGTGGCGTCGGGACGCTGGTCGGGGTGCAGGCGGGCCCGGTGCAGGACGGTCTGCCAGATCTTCGCCAGCACGATCGACCCGACGATCCGGGAGGCGTCCTCCCCGATCACACCTTTGGGGATCCGGACCAGGAGGATCCCGCCGCGGTCGAGGACCTCACGCAGGTCCACGGTGGACGGGCCGGCGGCCAGGGCCTGGCGGGCGAAGCCGCGCAGCAGCAGCGCGCGGAGTTTGTTCAGGATCGGGCCGATCGCCGCGGCGCGGGCGCCCTCGGACAGCTGCCCGTACCACTCCCAGAAACTGGCCAGGATCGGATCGGCAATCCCCGTGGTGGCCTTACGCCGAGCATCGGGATCGGTGAGGACCTTCACCACGTCCTCCAACGTCGGGAGGATGCCCGTGCGGGTACGCCGCTCCAGCAGGGTCAGGCAGGTGGCGCGCAGCAGGTCATCGGTCCGCGGCCCCCACGAGTCAGCCCAGATCCGGCGGAAGATCCCGACGAGCTGGTCGGTGGCGAGGTCCGGGTCGCCGCCGTCGAGGATGTTCAGGCACGGCGGGGCGGTGGGGTCTTCGGGGTCGAGGAGCACGACCCGGTCCGCGGCGTCCGCGGGTAGCCGGGCCAGGACGTCGTTGACCAGGTCACCCTTGGGGTCGAAGACGGCGAGACCGCGGCGGGCTTCGGCATCAGCGAGGATCATGTTTGCCAGCAAGGTCGACTTACCGCTACCCGTCGCGCCAACCACGTGTACGTGATGGCGGGCGTCGGCCACGTTCAGCCCGACCCGGCGGCGCCGGCCCGCCTCGCTTTCGCCGAGCGGCTTGACCCGGGGCCCGGCCTCGGGGATACCGGCCGGGGGTGCGACGGCGGCGGCGCCCGCCCGGGACAGGCCGGGGACGGCGGTGTCCAACGGGAGATGGGCGAGCGCGGCGAGCTCACCGACAGCGAGCAGGTCCCCGCGCCGCAGCCGCCGGGCGGCCAGCACCGGGACCGGGTGCGGCAGGCGAAGGCGGCGCAGATAGTTGTGCCCGGAGTACAACGCGAACGCGGAGGCCAGGGCGTGGGCCCGGCCGCGCAGCATCGTCACCGCGGCCCGCTGCCCGGTCTTGGTCATGGGCGGGGCGAGGTGAGCGGCGGCATAGGTGACCGTGGCCTCCCACCGCGGACCGACCGCCTTGAGGCCCATGGCGCGGGACGCGGCCGAGTCCTCCGGGGGTGTCGGCCCGGCCGTGCCGACGGTCTGCCCGGGGGCCGGGCGGGGCCCGGCGTGCGGGGTGATCAGGTCGAGGGCGCGGCCGGGCAGGCTGGGGGTGTACTGGCCCCGCTGACGCGCCGCCGCCCGCCGCGCGAGGGTGAGCCGGCGGCCGGTCACCGGCCGGGCCAGCAGCTGCACCACCGCCGCCTCGTCGTCATCCAACTCGGACGCGGCGCTCAGCAGGGAGCGGATCGGGTCCCCGGAGGTGTCCGCACGCAGCGGCAGGACGTCGACCTGGGCCAGGCGCAGCTGCCCACCGATGGCCAGCGCATAGTCCGGCAGTGGTGCGCTCGCCGGCCGGGTGGTGGTCCGGGCGCCGGGCCACGCGGCCTGCACCGCCCGCTCCACCATCCCCGGTGGCACCGGGCCGGGAACCCACAGTTGGATCACCGTGCCGGCGCGGGTGGCGAGCAGTTCCCAGCCCAAATGCGGCTGGCCGTGAAACAGCCGGTCCCAGAACGGGCGCTGCAGACCACCCATCTGACCCCAGAAGATCTCCGCCGCATGGGCGGACACCTCGGGCGGGGTGAGGATCTCCACCGTCCGCGCCCCCTCGAGGAGCACCGCATGCCGATGGGCCCGGACCCGGCCGCGGCCGTACCCCGCGGCGAGTAGCAGAACGACGGCGAGCAGGGCGAGCGGCCACCAGCCGGCGTGGCCAGCCAGCCATGACTGCAGACCGGAGAGGATCTGGTCGGGGTCGGTGAGCCACCCCGGCAGCTCCGGAGCCGGGGGCGGAGGGGGTGGAGGAGGGACGGGGGGAAGCCCCGGCGGAGGGGCCGAAACAGCAACGATCATGAATGCCTCCAGGCATACGAGCAGCACAAACAGGACGTGGCAGAGGTGGGGTGGTCCGGGTGGCGCCGCCGCCCGGGGTCCCGGGCGGCGGCACCACCCAGCGCAGAGGGGCCGGGTTAGAACGGGTCGGCGTCGTCGTCCACCGGCCGCCGGGCGGCCGGCCGGCGAGGAGCGCGACCCAGACCGGTCGCCGCGACGGCGGGGCGTTCGACCCAGGCCGGGTCGAGCGGGCCCGCGTCAGGGTCGGCGGAAGTGGTGGTGGTGCTTTCGACCGGATCTGTGGTGATAAGGGCGTGTTCGGCCGGTGAGGCCAAGCTGTGCAGGGCGGTGCGCTGCCCGGTCCCAGTCAGCAGCAGGGCGTCACCGGGACCGGCGGTGAGCAGCTGGGTGGCTTCGCCCTCGGTGAGCTTGTAGACCCGGCGCAGCTCGTCGATCACGCTGGGGTCCTGGCGCAGCAGGATCTGGGTGGCCGCGTTCGCGATGACCGCCCGGCCGAGCTCGGAGCTCAGGAGGTCGGCTGAATCCTGGGTGACCACGGCCAGGCCGGCCCAGTGTTTGCGGGCCGCCTTCGCGAGGCGGAACAGGAAGCGGGCGCCGGCGGGGTGGGCCATCAGCAGCCACCCCTCATCCACCACCACGAGGCGCCGCCGTCGTTTCGTGGGGTCGGCGACGGTCCGCCAGATCGCGTCCAGGGTGAGCAGGGTGCCGGCGGCTTTCAGTTCGTCGGGCAGTGCGCGCAGCGAGTAGACGACGAGATGCCCGGTGGGCTGGGTCGTGGTCGGGTGAGCGAACAGCCCGGCATGCGACCCGGAGGTAAACGGGGCGAGGCGGGCGGCGAGTGCCGGGCCGGCCGGGTCCTCAGCGGCGGTGAGGGCGGCGGCGACGTCGGCGAGCAGCGGGGCGGGCCGGGTCCAGGTCGCCTGGTCCTGGGTGATCCCCGCAGCGCGGTAGGCGCTCAGGATCGCCGCGTCCAACACCGCCCGACCCCCCGCGCCCAGCCCGCTGTCGTCATCGGTGCCGGCGAGCAGGGTGGCGATCAACGTGTGGCAGAACAGGGCCCGGCGGGTCAGGAGGTCGGGGTCGTGGTGGGAGTGGGCAGGCAGGTCGAGGGGGTTGAGATGCACCCCGGGCTCCCCGAGTGCGAGGCGGGTGCCCCCGACCGCAGCGGCGAGCCGGCCGTACTCGTCCTCCGGATCCACCACGGCGACCTCAACGCCCTGGTACAGGGAGCGCAGAACGTCGAGCTTCGCGAGGAAGCTCTTGCCGGCACCGGAAGCGCCGGTGGTGACCGAGTTGTAGTTCGGCTGCGCCCACCGGTCATGCGCCACGATCCCGGCGGAATGCAGGTTCGTGCCGTAGACGACGGGCGCGGCGCCGGGGCGGTCCGGGTCGGGGAGGGGCAGGTCGGGGGTGGTGAACGGGATACCGGCGGCGAGCGCCTGGGTGTCCATCGCCCGGCGAATCTGGAGCAGGTCCAAGCCCAGGGGCAGGGTGCTGACCCAGCCCTGCACCGTGCGGTACCGGGCCCGGCGCACCGTGAGCAGCAGACTGTGCGCCAACGCGGTGACCCGCGCCGCCTCCTCGACAAGCTCGTCTCGGGTGTCGGCGTAGACCGTCAGATACAGCCCGACGCGGAACAGGCGTGCCTCACCACGGGCGACCTGGCGGGCCAACTCCCCGGCGTCCTGGGCGGCGGCGTCGAGTTCGGGGTCGGCGAGCTTGCCGGCTGCGGCGTCGGCGCGGCGGCCGGATTCAAGGCGGCCGAGCTGGCGGCGTAGCCGCGCCGCCGCCACCGCGGGCGGGGTCGGGTCGATGTGCAGGGCGACGTCGAGGCGGCCCGGGTAGGCCAGCAGCGGCTCCATCCACCCGGGGCCGACTTCACGCGGGTAGCCGACCACGGTGATCGTGGTCGCGCAGATCCCGCTGACCTCGATCTGCCCGGCATCCACCACCAGCGACGGCGGGGTGAACAGCGCCGGACCCTCCACGGGCAACATCTGCCCCATTCCCTGCCCGTGGCCGGGGACCAGGGGTCGGCGGCTGCGTGACGGCGCACCCTGCGGGGCGATGTGCAGGCGGTTGCGGCGGCTCATCGGCGGCCTCCGGTCCGCGCGTGTCCGAGGACCGGGCCGGCCGCGGTGACACGGTCGGGCGGTGGTGGCCCTGCCGGGTCGGCGGCTGAGGCGAGCAGGCTGGTCAGTTCTGCGCCGGTGAGGATCCGCCCGCGTAGCCCGGCGGCGGCGAGCAGGCCGAGGGCTTCCTCGAGGCGGCGCGCCGCGGTGGCCGCGGCGGTGTCCCGGCCGCCGCGCAGCGCGGGGACGGGTTCATAGGCGGTGAGCAGGATCTGCCGGCTCCGCAACCGCCGGCTCGCCGCGATGTCGCCGAGGAAGTTGGCGTGGTCACGGGCCGCGGCGGCCAGCGCCGGATGAGGCGCCTGTTCCGCGAGGGCGCGTAGCCGGTCCCGGTGCGGGTCGAGGTGGACCGGGACGCCGCGGATCGTGATCTGGATCCGTCCGGACAGCGCGTTGAGCATCCGCGCATACCCGGCGACCTTCCGACCGGTGTCGCTGTCGCCAGCGAGGGCGAGGTTCACGCCCTGGACTTCGGCGACGACCCCGACCGCACCACGTAGATCGATCACCCCGGCCGCATCCACCCCGGCGGCCAACGGCCTCGCCGGCACGGGGGCACGGCGGCGGGCAGCGGGAACGTCGGGCAGCCAGCCGGGCTGCGCCGGGATCCCTTCGGGGGCGGTGAGGTGGAGCTTGGGGGCGCGGTGATGGGCGAGGGCGGCGGCAGCGTACCGGTCAGCGGTCACACCCCCGCGCTGGCCGAGCGCGAGCGCGACGCCGCCGCCGAGCAGCGGCACCACCAGCACCGCCACCACCGGCAACGGCAGATACGGCGACGCCGTCCAGTACACCGCGACGGCAAGCAGGACCGGAGGGGCAAGCAGGGTCAGCTGACGGGCGGTCAAACCGGCCAGGATCCGATCCGGCCGATCCACATCCGACGGAATCCTAACCCTGTCAAATCTGGATGTTTCAGGCATAGCAAACACGACCTTTCGCGTCACAAGGAAAAGAGAGAAGGAAGAGAGAACGCCCGGAGGCGGCAGTCAGAGGGGAATGCCGAGATGCTGCAGGCCCTTGCGCAGCAGCCGGTACTTCACCAACGAGACGACCGTGGAGCGCCCGCCACCCATCACGGTGCGCATGACGGTGGATTGCAGGCGGATCGCGACGTAGAACAGCCCGGCGGCGGTCAGGATGTTCCCGAGACTGTCCGCCACGCCCACCGGATGGAACGCCCCGTCATCGCTGGCGAACAGCACCCGTACGCCCAGGACGAGCAGCACCGACTGGCCGACCTGCACCGCCAGGCAGCCGGCTGTGGCCCGCCAGTACAGGTTCGCGATGTGCTCCGTCCACGGCAGGCCCCGGCAGATCAGCATCAGCGGACCGGCGACCGCCAGCCCCATCAGCACGATCACCCGGATCACCCAGCCGACCAGCAGCATCACGATCATCCCGACCACGCCGATCAGCAACAAGACGAAGAAGATGCCGTGGATCCGCCCGGCCGCCAGCACCGTCAGCAGCACGCTGAACGCCCCGCTGGCATCGAGCCCGCTCATGTTCGTAAACGCCCGGCTCAGCGCGTTCGCGGCATCGATCGACCAGCCGATCAGCGGCAAGCTCAGGTTCGCCTCCCCGAACCCGAGGATCATCCGGGGCAGCATCTCTTTCGCGGTGGCGCGGGTCTGCACACTGTCGTAACCCATCGCCGCGACCCCACCCGCCATCAACACCAGCAGCATCACACTGTTCGCGATCAGCACACTGCCCGCCCACAGCTCACGGATCCGCGGCTGCTCCGTCACATCCGGAGTACTCAAAATGGTCTGGCCAAGCAGACGCACGACCGGCTCCAGCGCCGCCTCGACGAGTCCCTCGAACCAGCCATTGATCGCCCGAAGGATCCGCCCGGGGATATCCGCCCAGCCAAACAGCGTGCCCACCACTCCCCCACCACCACCGCCGTCACCTTCCAGGGCGGGGGCGGTCGGGGCCGGCTCCGCGGACGGCGGCGGAGGCACCTCCCCCGGCGCCGGTGCCTCATCGGAGCCCTCGGGGGAGGGCCCGCCGGAGGGAGCGGGCGCATCCCCGCCGGAGGGGGCCGGCACGACCGGGGGGACCTGCGGCCGGGGGGCGGCGGGTTCCACCCGCTGCGCCGGTGCGCCAGCCGGAGCCGGGGTGGTCGCAGGCGGCGCGGCCGGGACCGCGGTCTGCGCCCCCGCCACCCCCGCCGACGCCACCAGCACACCGGCACCCACCGCCAGCACGCACACGACCACCCCGGCCCGCCACCCCCACGCCCGTGGCCGTCGCGGCTTGTGCCCTACCCGGAGCATCAGGCGCCGACTACCGAACGCAAAGCCTTCAACACCAACGGCGCGAGGACCGCGAGGCCGTAGCCGATCGCGGCGTTGCGGAACGCGCCTTTCGCGCGCTCCACCTCCCCCGGATCCCCATTCGCCCCCAGATACCGGGTCGCGCCGAGGGTGAAGAAGAACGTCGCGACGGTGGCGAGGATGCCCATCAGCCAGTTCCGGGCGTTATTCAGAACCGTCTCCAGATCCGGAGCACTCGACACCGGAGCAGGCGCCGGCGGCGCTTCCTGCCCCGTCACCACCGCCGCCGCCCCCGCCACATCCGAGAGCACGACCAGCAGGACCACGACCACCACGCACCCGACCCCAAGCCGCAGCAGATCCTCACGCCGCCGCCCTCGCCGCGGTGACGGGCCCACCGCGACCCCACCGGCCCGCAGGAGCAGGATCGCCAGCGATCCGGCCAGCGCCGCGCAGCTCAGCCGGACCAGGTCCCCCACCGACCCGAACGGCACCAGCACCCCCGTCCCGGTCGGCACCCCGGCGGGCTGCGCGAGCAGCAGCCACCCCGCCGCAGCCAGCCCTCCGGCCATCCCCAGCCACACGGGAGGAACAGACCCCAGCAGGCGGCGCAACGCGGTGCCCGCGGTGTATACGGCCCTGCGCGTGTGCCGGAGCAGGGACCGGCCTCGCCCCGTCATCGGCCACCACCGGTCCCCGGGCCGACCCGACCGGCCGCGACCGCGGCAACCAGGTCTCGCTCCGCGCGGCGGCGGCGCACCGCCAGCTCCTCACCCGGTGTGCGGCCCCGGGCGGACAGCTCCGCCAACGCCACACCCCGCAGCCGGTTCGCCTGCAGCAGGCGTGCGTCCACCGGGCTGATCACCGCCCGTTCGGTCGCCTGCGCCAGCAACCACCGCGCGTCCAGCCACGGCCACGGCGGCACCGCGCCCAGGACCGGCAGCTCCATCCCGGGCCTGCGGTAAGAGGCCACCTCCACCAACCCCGCGCGGAACGCCCCGAACACCAACCGGGCCGGGATTCCCCGCGCCCCCACCGGCAGCCCGGACAGCACATCGACAAACCCGGTCAGCACCTCCGCGTCGAGATCGGCGATGTCCCCGCGATACGCCGGGGCCAGCGTCGCGGCGATATGCCGCAGCGCCGGCATCGCCATCCCCACCGCCGCCACCTTCCACGCATCCACCTCCCGCGACGCCAGGAGAAACGCCCACACCGCCTGCCGCGTCGCCACCGACGTCTGCGGCCGGGCCAGTTCCACCCGCAATTCCCGCAGGCCGAACCACCGGTCCGCCATGCCCGGGACGTCGGCGCCGTTCACCCCCAGCCCGCCCGGGGATTCCGTCAGGGTCAGGAAGGCCGACTCGACCCGATCCAACGATGATTCCGCCGTGTTCCCAAAGTCGTGTACCGCCATGAGTGGACTCCCGTCCGTGAGGCCCTGTGTTCCGGTCGGCCCCAAGGACGCCACATCCCATCTGACGGTGATCTGACACTCGTCCACGCCCAGGTCAGCGCGGCGAAGAGACGTCCGGACGCGATCTGACACTGATCTGACGGTGATCTGACTCTGATCAGAAACATCGCCGCGAACCCTGCAGATGATCAGAGTCAGATCAGTGTCAGATCACCGTCAGACACCCTGGACTTCACTCGGACCCGAACAGCCCCCCGAACACCAGCGCCCCTATTCCGGCAGCTGCGTGTATCGACATCCCGCGTGGAGGAACCGAGTGTCCAAACCCCGTGCCAGCCACATCGAACAGCCGCGGATCATTCCGCTCACCGTCTGGCCCACCACCACCCAGCAAACCCCCGGCGCGCTTCCCGCCGAGGCCGCGGCCCGTGCCATCGCGACCTTCAGCCACAGCGGCGACCTGGTGATAGGTGTCGATGACAGCGGAATCCTCACCGGCGCCACCGACTATCTCCACCGCCGCTATGCCGGACTCCACCGACCCCAGCGTTCCGGCACCACACCGAGGATTACGCGCTGCCGGGAACGCGACGCCGGACTCATCATCGACCACCCGCCCGTGGCCGGTCCGGAAAGCCTTCTCTCCGACCTGAGCATGCTCGCGGGACTCCTGCGCCCCGGGGGCTATCTCCTCACCGTCCACACCCCCACCGGCGGGGCGACCGACCCTCTCGCGGACACCATCACCGCCGCCCGCGCCACCGGCCTGCGCTACCTCCAACACATCATCATCCTCACCGCCCCCATCCACGACAGCGAACTCCACCCACATACCGAAGGGCTCTCAGGGGGCGGGCTGTTGGAGCCCGTCCACACCGACCTCGCCGTGTTCACCCGCCCCGGCGGTGCGCGTGGCTGACCGGCACACACCCGTTCCGCTCACCGTCTGGGCGGTGTCACAGACCCACCCCCGATTCCAGCGCCTGCACCGCTACACCCCCGAATCCATGGCGCATCCCGCCCGCATGCTGCCCGCTCTCGCCCGCCACATCATCACCACGTTCACCGAGCCCAGTGATCTCATCGTGGATCCCATGTGCGGCATCGGCACCACCCTCGTGGAAGCAGCACACTTGGGACGCCACGGCCTCGGGATTGAATACGAACCCCGCTGGGCCGCCATCGGCCGCGCCAACGCCACCCTCGCCCACACCCAAGGCGCCACCGGAACCATCCAGCTCATCACCGGTGACTCCCGCCATCTACCCGCCCTCGCTCCCGAGGGCATGCGGGGGACCGCGGCGCTGGTCCTCACCTCACCGCCGTATGGGAAAGCCACCCACGGCGCGGTCGACGCCGACCAGGTACACGGGGTCCGGAAACGCGACTACACCTACAGCAATCGGCGGGGAAACCTCGCCGCCGCCGACCTGGACGAACTCCTCACGGGATTCACCGACATTCTCACCGGCGCCGTAGCACTTCTCCGCCCCGGTGGACTGGTCGCGATCGCGGTCCGCCCCTACCGCCAGGACGGTGAGCTCATCGACCTGCCCGGCGCCATCCTGCACAGCGCCAGCGGGGTCGGCCTGGTCCGCGCGGGGCGCGCCGCGGCCCTCCTCGCCGGCCTCCGTGAGGACCGTCTGGTACCCCGCACGACCTTCTTCGCGCTCCACAACGCCCGCACCGCCCACGCCACCGGCATCCCCCTCCACGCCACCGCCCACGAGGACATTCTTCTACTCAGATCCGCCCAGTAAGACCTGACAGGGCGCTGACCTGCACAAACGTGATCTGACGGTGATCTGACACAAGTTGCACACGCAACATCAGTCAGATCACCGTCAGATCAGAGTCAGATCACCGTCAGATCGCTGTCGGGTCCCGCGCCGCCCCGGGTCGCCCGCTCGTCGCCCGATCGGTGCGATCGAGGCCCCTCGGGGGTGCCTGGGGCGGTGCGGCACCCCCCGCTCGATCCCGGGCGTCCTCGGGATCCTTCCGCGCCCGCCGCGGAGTCTTCCCAGGCCCGGCCAGAGGAGAACCCACGCGTCCTCGCGAGGAGTCGAGTGAAAACGTGGACCGAACAGGACATAGAACGACTCGGCGCGACGGTCAGCATCGTCGTCGCCGGTGAAATCCTAGGAATAGGCCGGACGAAAGCCTACGAACTCGCCGCCCGCAACGAATTCCCCGTCCCTGTCCTCCGTGTCAAGGGCCGTTATCAGGTCCCGACCGCACCCCTGAAACATCTTCTCGGAATTCGAAAAGAAAATGGTGGATCGGCTTGACAGGAACCGAAACGGCGAGCCTGAATCGGATGCGGCGCCGGGCGCATCCGATTATCCGGACTGCCGGCTCCCAACCATTCGTATTCTTCTGCTGGAGTGCCCGTGACGAGCCTCATGGCTAACCCGAACGGAACTATTTACAAACGGTGCAGCTGCCGTGACCCCCAGACCCATCGACAGCTGGGGAACCAGTGCCCGAAGCTGCGGAGGAAGAGCGGAGCCTGGCATCCTAGCCACGGCACCTGGGCCTACCGCATTGACCTTCCGCCCGCAGATGGTCGGCGTCAGGAAGCCCGCCGGTCCGGCCTGGCTACGCGCGACCAGGCTAACGCCGAGATCAGGCGTATTCAGGATCTCCTGGCCATTCCTGGAAGCGACGGCCACGGTGTCGACCGGATCCGTACGCTCATCCTCGACGCACTCAAGGCCGGGGATCCGTTGCCGGACCCCGCAGTCGTGAAGGAGCGGTACCGGCGCCGCGCGGATCTCAACCCGCAGATCACTGTCGCTGACTGGTTGAACACCTGGCTGGCCGGGCGGCGCACCATCCGGCGGTCCACCCGCGAAGGTTACGACGCGACGATCCGCCTACACCTGGCGCCTGCCATAGGGGATATCCGTCTCGACCAGCTGACCATCGGCCATCTCGATGACCTCTTCGACCAGATCGACGTCCGCAACGAGACGATCCGCCGGATCCGCGCGGGGAAAGACCCGGAACTGCGGGAAATGTTCAAGGGCCGGAAAGTCACCAGCGACGCCTACAAGCAACGGATCCGCGCCACGCTCCGCGCCGCGCTCAACCACGCCATCCGCATCGGACTGATCACATTCAACCCGGCGGCCTGGGTGGAACTCCCCTCTGGGAAACGGCCCAAGGCACTGCTGTGGACGAAGGAACGCGTCGCCCGCTGGCACGCCACCGGCGAGGTCCCCTCACCCGTGATGGTATGGACCCCGGCCCAGACCGGGGCTTTCCTCGACCTCGCGGAAACACGGAACGACCGCTACTACGAGCTGTATCACCTCATCGCACACCGTGGTCTTCGCCGGGGGGAGGCCTGCGGTGTCCACTGGACCGACCTCGACCTCGACGAGGCCAACCTCACCGTCCGCTGGCAAATCACCCAGCACGGCGCCGACACCGTGATGGGTGCCCCGAAGTCCGACGCCGGAGACCGGCAGATCTCCCTCGACGCCGACACCGTCACCGTTCTCCGGCACCGCCGCTCCCGCCAGAACGCCCACCGTCTCTCCCACGGGCGGCACTGGACCGATAACGGCCTGGTCTTCACCGAGCCGAACGGTGCGCCGCTCATCCCCGACGACGTCACCTCCCACTTCAAAGAACTCGTCACCGCCGCCGATCTGCCTCCGATCCGGCTGCACGACCTCCGTCACGGCGCCGCCACGCTCGCCCTCGCAGCCGGCGCCGACATCAAAACCGTGCAGGAACTCCTCGGGCACGCCAGCATCGCGATCACCGCCGACACCTACGCCCACATCCTCCCCGAACTCGCCCGCGAAGTAGCCGAGAACGTCGCCCGCCTCATCCCCCGCCAGAAGAACGCACGCCCCATCAAGGCATAGACAGAAAGGGCCGAGGGCCGGGTACCGCGCCAGGTGCCCGGCCCTCGGCACGTTGCCTATCGGCAGACCCCACCCGTGCAGGACGAGCCACCGTGGGATGGGTTGTGTGTCACGGCGGCACCGATCCCCCGGAAGGAGGTGCGGCACGGGCCCCAGCCCGGTCAGGGCATCAACGGGTGCGTCCAGGAAACTGCGCACGCGCGGCGGCGGGGCGGCGGGGCGGCCAGGATGGTGACCATCCAGGTACCGCGGCGCAAGGTGATCGACCTGTCGTCACCGATCCTCGCGTGAGCGCCGAGGAACGGACTCATACCGTGGCGGAGCCAGTCCTTCCGGACCTCGTCCAGGATGGCCCAGAGCCAGCGGGGCGCCCTGCTGCACCGTCGGTGGTTCGACCCCGACCGCGGTGGCGCGGACCCAAGATCCGTCCGGGTGGGCCACCAACGCGGTGTGCCGACCACCGCCGTCCCGCAGTGGTCGTTCGGGCGATGGGCCTGGGGAGGGATTCCTGTGGCGCCGGTCAGGCGCGAACAGGACGATCCGACCGGCCGCAGACCGCGCGGGCACCGCGAATACCGTCCACGCTGCGGGAATCTTCGGCATCCGACCGGCTCCGCCGCCCTGTTCACACCCACGCCGCCACCATCGCCCCTGGACGCGCCGCGAACGTCCGACCGCCACCCCGGCGGAACACAGGGTGGGACGGCGCAACACCCACCGCCAGCCAGCACGCATCGCTCTTACCGGCCACAGCCGACCACAGAACCACAGATGATAACGGAGCGTGACCATCCTCCGAGTGGTCTCGCGGCCACAGGTTCCGCCTCAGGCGCCCGAAGAGAACGCCCCATTCATGATCTTTTTGAGCACGAACCTGCCGAATGCGCTCACAATGCGCTCACAAACCCATTTCGATCTTGACAAGATGATCTATAACTTTGCAAAACCGCAGGTCATCCCTGATGGCCGAGTTCTGACACCCCACAGGCCGTTGCTGCGTGTGGACGATCATAGAATTCGGCTCCGTCGGCTAGCTCAAAAAACTTGGCTACACCGTCACCGTCACACTCGCCGCATAGCCCGCGAACCAGACAGGAAAGGCGCTGGTAAAAACCGTCAACTGAACATCACCAACACAGACTCCGGTAACCCACCGCTCCCAGCGCAATGTCACGCGCCTCGGACCTCAGGTAATTCACTCCTCAGCCGTGAAACCTCTCCCGGCTACTCGACCCTGGGTGTCAGGGGGCCAGATCGATGCGGATTTCCGGATCGTTGTCTGGTAGGAGCAGGACGGTGCCGTCGCCGGACTGCCAGCCGGCGGGCAGCAGAAACCACAACCCCTTGTTGTGTAGCAGCACGCGAAGACCGTTGTATCGGAAAGCATATCGGGAGTTACTGACATCCAGTGGGACCATCTTGACGCCTGATCCGCTGATATAAAGCTTCTGTCGGCTGAAGACGATGGCCTGTGGCTGCGTAACTAGGGTCCGCTCGAGTGTACTGGCGGCTACCCGTCCGCGCGCTGCCCCGATGTTCGCAGTCACCCAGAAGATCGAGATGATGATCAGGATCACCAGGGCGCCAATGCGTGTGGGCCTGCCTGCCGCCAGCGCCCGCCGCATACCGGCTGGCGTGGCCGCATGGCGCTCGGCGAGTGCGAGGCCGTAGCAGGTGACCAACGCGGCGCTGCCCAGGGCGATGGGGGCAACCAACGGTTGCGACCCGATCTCCCTGGTCGGTGTCACCAGGCCGGCGACGGCCACGGCCAACAACGCCGCTGCTGTCGTTGCCAACAGACATGCGGCGCCGACGCCGGTGCGTCCGGTGCACCGCGCCAGCCCTGCGGTCAGCGCCGACTCGACGGTGAGTGCCACGGCCGTGAGAACGGCCAACACGGCCAGCGGGACGAAGGCAACTCCGGCGCTGCGGACCAGATAGTCGGTCGTGGACAACCCCACTGTTCCGAGATCGACGCCGAAATGGCGGTAAAATTCCCGCTCGCGGGTGTATCCGAAGAAATAGAACATCGCCGTCAGCAGGCTGGCCGGCGCGACCACCTTGCCGACCAGCTCTAGGACGGTGCTCATCTGCAGGCCGGCGGGCTCGACGGCATCACCGGTACCCGGGCGAGTCCCGGAACTGGCGTCAGGGCCGGCGTCCGGGTTGGGATCAGGCTCACCTGCGGCGGGCGAGGCGTCCTCTTCGGCATCCGGCATATCGGTCATCCCAGCGAATCAGTTTCGGGTGAAGGGTTCTCACGTGCCTGTTGGCGTGGGCGGCGGGACATTGGTCTCCCCACCGCCGTCGGTTCCCGAGCTGGGCGACGGCGGTGGGGGGCTCACGGGCGGCAGATGGTCGACGGGCGGCGATTCCGGCTCCGACGGCGGCGCTGAAGCAGGCTCGGTGGTCAAGGGCGGTTCCGGTGTTGGGGACACCTCCTGCCCGGTCGTGGTTTCCGGTGACTCCGAGGGGGAGGTCGGTGGCTCAGCATCAGGTGATTCCCGACCGTCCGGCTCGGGCAGCGTCGACTGTGCGAACCGAGCGTTGTTGACGATGTCCGCGGCGGCCTCGTCGTCGGCCGGAAGGACGAAGCACAGACCGCCGGGCGCATCGGAGCACAGCGGACTTCCCGGACGTTCATCGGTGATTGCAATGATGTAGCGCACCTGCTGCTGACTCGCCGCCGCGCTGAGTGAAATTTCGTTGGCCTGTGGCGTACTACCTGCAGCGCCGGCCTCGGGCTCCGAGCCGGCGGTCGCCGGGGCGCCACCCGCGGTTCCGGCGGGCGCGCCGACCTCCGCCGCGGTGGTGCAGAGATCCTTCGCCGCGCACGGCGGGGCGTTCTCGGTATTAACCTGTATTGCCGTTGTGCATTCGCTACCGGCCACGATCTCGCTTGCGTTACGGCACGCGTCGGTCATCTCCATCACCTGCGCCCGGGTGGTCTTCAGTCGCGCCAGGTCCTGCAGCGGAGCCTGGACGTCGCCGCCAACGGCCGGGGCATTCGGCTGCAGTGGGAGGCTGGTCGGCTTTGTGGGCAGGGCCGAGGCCAGGCTCTCGGACGGCGACAGGACCGCCCCGCCCCCACAGGAGACGGTGACTACGACGGACGCGGCGACCAGAAGTACCGGAAGTACCCCTAGGCGTCCGTACGTCAGAATCGTGGTGTACATTTCCCGGAGGTTCCCCTTTAGCTGGCCAGGACAGGGGTTATCAAAATCGTCGCCATGGTAGGTGTGGTATCGGCTTGATCGCCAACCAGCAGCCGACACCTGTCTATCTATACGGCGTCTAATTTCGGTCGCCGCTGTCGGTGTAATGCCATGCAAATCGGCGCGGAGGGTGAACCTGTGGGGCTCCAGAATCCCGATTTGGGCGGTGACCTGCATGTTTGCCTGCGCGGCAGGGCCCACGTCGGGCAGGCTGGATGGTCATGGTGTGGCCCCTGCTCTACGCCCTGACACGCAACGCTCTCGGACTGATGCTGTCCGGGTCCGCGGAGACACCGCGAAAGATGTCAAGCTCCTCGTCCTGCGACACCAGGTGACGGTGCTGCGACGTCAGGTCCACCGCCCGCCACCAGGCATAGGCGGACTTACGCGACACCCGCAGCCGCACAGCAACCCGCGGTGGAGAAAGACCCTCGGCGAACATCGCCGCAGCGCGCAGACGGATCTGCTCCCCGGCGGGCACGGTCGGCATCCCTCACCCCGCCACCATCCGGATACCTCATACCGCCGGACTACCCCGCCCCCCGAACGTCACCCCACCGATTCAAGGTCGATA
This sequence comes from Frankia sp. Mgl5, assembly GCF_023242985.1. Classification (NCBI taxonomy): domain Bacteria; kingdom Bacillati; phylum Actinomycetota; class Actinomycetes; order Frankiales; family Frankiaceae; genus Frankia; species Frankia sp. Mgl5. The sequence continues at coordinate 18,447 of NZ_JALKFY010000802.1, forward strand.
AACCGAAGGATTGGCCGGCCGCGCGCACGTCCTCGCAGGCCGCGTGAGGCGGGGTCGATGTGTCCTGCGGTGTCCGCAGGACACATCAGTCAGCCCGCGAGGCGGGCGGTTACTCGACCACGACGTCGATTGTAATGCGGTCGTCTCCTGGCTCGCCGTGCACGTCGATGGTGACGCCGGACCATTTGCCGTTCGCGCGGTTGAGCGGCGGGTCGGTATTCTCGCCGATCTGTCGCCTGTCACCCAGCGGGTAGAGGTCCTCAGTGTCGCCGCGGTTACCTCCGAGGGACTTCTGCAGGTCATGGCGGCCATCGGCCTGAATGAGCTCGATAGCGAGCAGGTTCTCGTCGTTGACGTTGTCGACCGACTCGTCCACCACGTAGACCGCGACGCCCTCGTCGGGGAGGAACGCATCCTGCCCGCGGCGGCGCCGGTACTCGACGACGATGTACTCCGACCGCGACATCGTCTTCTTGTTCCGGATGACGACGAGGTCCCCGCCCTCAGCGGCCGGTTCAAGGACGATATCCTTGGTTGTGCTGGTCACGGTGCGTGGCTTGACCCACTCGTGGAACATGCGGAGCATCCCGTTGGGAAAGGTCGGCGTGAGCCCCCCGTTCCCCCACGACCCGGCAGCCATCAGGCAGTAGTTGCCAAGCCCGTTGGACCGGGTGGCCTCGACCCTGCCGGTGTCGTAGTAGTCGGCCCACCGGGCGACGAGGTGACCCCATTCATGGGCACATACACCGACCTTGCAGTCCTCTGGGACGGTCAGGAAGGGCCGCACGAAGAGATTCTCAGCGACCTCGATCCCGCCGTCGGGGATCACCCATTTCAGGCTCCAGATGTCGTTCTCGTTCCCAGTTACCTCCGCGCCCGGCCCGGCATGCACGACGAGCACGGCCGTGACGATGTTCTCGCCCAGCACGTCGAGATCCTGGGTGAATGTGACACCCGCGTCCTTCGCCGCGAGCACCGCGTCGCGAGCGAGCCCCTGGGCATTACTCGGGAAGTTCTCCCCCGTCCCCGAACTGCCACCCGCGTAGAACTCCAACGGCTGCGGCATCCGGAACCAGCCGTGGACGGAGCCCTGGACGTCTATGCCAGTGTGGAGGTTCCCGTCGTAACCGCTCACCGTCCGATAGTAGTCACGCATGCTTCCCGTCGGGAACGAATCCGCGCTGAAGAGCATCTGCTCGTACAGCGCGGGGGTGTTGTTCGGATTGTGAGGCCGATCCGGGAAGTCGACCAGCAGGACGATGGTCTTAACATCTCCAGCCAGGCGCGTCCGGGGTCTTTCGATAAGTTGCAGGTCAGTACTCCTGCCCAGCGCGGCCGAGCCGTCGTCCAGTCCGATGACGTTCTCTCCGCGACGCTTCGACCGCCAGACCCTGAAATAATCCTCGAAGGTGGTTTCCTTGGGGAGGCGCCTCGACTCGACGAGATCGACGAATCGTGCGTACAGCCGACCCAGCAACTCCGGTGACGGAGGGATAAGGCAGCGTTCGTCCAGAATGGCATGGTGGCAGGTCGCGACGTCCCCATGACTCATTGTTGTCTTCTCCCATCACCTCAGATGCCATCGCTCGCTGCGATCGCACCTTTTTCTCGATGTTCCAGGCCGTGTACGGGTATGCGTGAGCACGGCGGCGCACCGGTCGAACCGCCGGCGATGCTTTGGTCTAAACTGGAGAGTGATGACCCGACGAGAGGCTCACCGCGACCGCGCGGATTTCATCCGGCCGGCCGGGTCCGCATGCCAGCAGCATAGGGACTCGGCGAATCCCTGGCCAGCCGGCCGGGGCGCCGGCTGAATACCGCAAACATTGCCATTTTCGCCGGTCAAATAAGTGAATCAGCCATGGCAGCCGACACCCTGTGGGGTTCCAGAACTCGGTCACCGGCGTTGAGCTGGACTTTTACGCGACTCGTTCGTATTCGTTGATCAGCCCGCCGAGAACGGGCCGGCGTTTGATCCGTTCCTCGGTCAGGTCGCCGACGGGATGGTCGGGCCGTGGTGGTCGGAGACCGCGGCTGCGGTGGGGTCGTCGTCCGTTGTAGTAGCCCGCATACTTGTGGGGTGCCTGTGGGGTGCCAGAAGTGCGCCTGGGCCTGTGAGCTGGGGCGATGCGGCCGTACGGGGCCGGCGGCATGATGGTCAGCTATGTCCATCCGCCTGCTCTATCTGATCTTCGTTCGGGTGTGCGGCTGGCTGGTCCTCTTCGGTCGTCCGTCGGCGTCGAAGGACATCGAGTTGCTCGTGTTGCGGCATGAGGTCGCGGTGCTGCGCCGTACCCAGCCCAAGCCGCGCTGGGACTGGGCGGGACCGCGCGGTGCTCGCCGCACTGATCAGGGTTCTCCCCAGGGCGCTGCGAGCGCACCGGCTGGTCACCCCCGGCACCGTCCTGCGGTGGCACCGCCGTCTGATCACACGGAAATGGACCCACCCACAGCGGACGGGCCGGCCACCGGTCGACACGGAGATCGTGACCCTCATTGGACGGCTCGCGGCCGAGAACACGACGTGGGGGTACCAGCGAATCCAGGGCGAGCTCCTCAAGCTCCGCCACCGGGTGAGCGCGTCCACGATCCGCCGGGTTCTGAAGACCCTCGGGCTGCCACCGGTTCCGAAACGGCAGACCGACACGACGTGGCGGCAGTTCCTGCGTACGCAGGCCTCGACCATGCTGGCCGTGGACTTCTTCCCTGTGGACTGCGCGGTGACGCTGCGGCGGTTGTACTGCTTCTTCGTCCTGGAGGTCGGCTCCCGCACCGTCCACATCCTCGGGGTCACCGCCCACCCCGACGGACCATGGACCACCCAGCAGATCCGCAACCTTCTCATGGACCTCGGTGACCGGGCTGCCGACTTCCAGGTCCTGATCCGCGACCGCGCCGGACAATTCACCGCATCGTTCGACACGGTCCTCGCCGATGCCGGCATCACCGCGGTCAAGATCCCACCCCGGACTCCCCGGGCGAACGCCTACGCGGAACGGTTCGTCCGCACGGTCCGGACCGAGGTCACCGACCGCATGCTGATCGTCGGTGAGCGGCATCTGCGCACCGTTCTGGCCGAGTACGCACGGCACTACAACGGACGACGCCCCCACCGCGGCCGCAGCCTTCAACCACCACGGCCCGACCACCCTGTCGCCGACCTGACCCAGGAACGGATCAAACGCCAGCCCGTCCTCGGCGGCCTGATCAACGAATACGAACGAGCCGCCTAAAACCCCAGGTCCACACCGGTGACCGAGTTCTGACACCCCACAGGGCATGTGGGCATCGTGCTCGGCATCGAGATGTCCCGGCTGGCCCGCTCGGGCCGTGAATGGCATCAGTTGCTCGAACTGTGTGCTCTGTCGGACGCGCTGCTGGGGGATGTGGACGGTGTCCGCCAGCAGAGTCCGCGACAGGCCACACAACTCGATCAACTGATGCCAGTCCCGCCCCGCCCGGGCCAGCCGGGACTGTGTCACCAGTGCAGTTGCTGCGTCCGCCGGCAGTAGATGCCTCACTCCCCACGTCCGTGGGGGTGATCCGTCGGTCATGGGTGTGCTCCGGGTCGGGACGGTGTCCTCCCCACGCCCGTGGGGGTGATCCGGCCACGACCGGCGGGGAGCTGACTTTTCCCGCGCCCGCGAGTGGTTGCCTCAGAAGGTGTTTGAGATCTCCGGCTGGTAACTGGTTGTGATGTTTGGGTGTGCGATGGGTGTGCATTCGGCGGGAAGGGGTCTGGTCGGAGGGGTGAGCGGGCGAGGGTCGGGGGATGCCGCGACGTCGCCGTCACCGCTATCCGTCTGATCTGACCGACGCCCAGTGGGCGCTGATCGAGCCGCTGTTGCCGCCGGCGGCGTCGATCGGCCGCCGCGAGAAGCACGACCGCCGCGATCTCGTCGACGCGATCGGGTACGTCGTGCGTAACGGCTGTGCCTGGCGGGCGTTGCCGTCGGACTATCCGCCGTGGCAGACGGTCTACTACTACTTCGCCCGCTGGCACGACCTGGGTGTGACCGAACGTGTCCACGATGCGTTGCGCGACCAGCTCCGTGTGCAGGAGGGACGTGACGTCGAACCGACGGCGGGGATCATCGACTCCCAGTCGGTGAAGGGCGCCGACACCGTTCCGGCGGCCAGCCGCGGCTTCGACATGGGTAAGAAAATCAACGGCCGCAAACGATTCCTCGTCGTGGACACCTTGGGCCTGCTGCTGGCTGTGCTGGTCGTTCCCGCGAGCACGCATGACACCGTCGGCGGGCGGCAGGTTCTTCTCGACAGCTACTTCGCCGGCCGCCGGTTACAGCTGGTGTTCGGTGACGGGATGTTCTCCGGGACGATCGTGGACTGGGCCGCCCGTCTACTTGGGCTCCGGGTGCAGGTCGTGCGCCGGCCTGCCGGGCAGCAGGGCTTCGAGGTTCTGCCCCGCCGCTGGGTCGTCGAACGGACCCTGTCCTGGATCACCGGACACCGCCGTCACGCCCGGGACTACGAACGCCGCCCCGACCACGCCGAAGCCCTGATCCGCTGGGCGATGATCGGCGTCATGGCCCGCCGGATCGACCGGCGCGCACCCGCCCGACGGCCAGGACCCCGACCGTTACAGAGAATCATCTAACTGACGATCTCAAACACCTTCTCAGGGTGCCGCGTGTCGGTTACCGGATCGCCTCCCCGTCGGGGAGGGCCGGCAGGATTTCGGGGCCTGTCACTGTCCAGGCCAGGCCGAACCAAGTGGCGGCCGTTCCCGACCACCGGCGGATCCGGATCTCGTAGGTCGTGCCGCGGGCCGCGGCGAACTCCACGATCTCGTAGCTGTTGTCCCAGGTGCTGGAGCTCCCGGCGAGGTTGCCCGCGGCATCGGTGACCAACAGGTCGAAGTCGACGGTGAGCGTGGAGCTGAAGGGATAGATCCCGAACAGTTCCCCGACCTCGCTGTTCCAGGCCAGGGCGACCTTCACCGTGGGGCCGAGGATCGTGCGGGGCACACTGACCCGGTAGGCGAACGTCGACAGGCGGACGTCGTTGAAGTCGCTGGACCTCAGTGTGCCGACGTCCCAGCCCCGCCTGGTCGCGGGGGCGTTGCGGAACCGGCGGGACTGCGCGATGCGGGCTGCCGACAGCGCGTTCAGCGCGCCCGATCCGTCCGACCCGTCGACGCCGGAACGCACGTCCCGCCCCCACGTGCTGCCGCTCGGGTTGCGGTCGGCGCTGGCCAGCAGGATGGCCCGGCCGCCCTCGGGCCAGGAGCGCAGGGTAGGCTCCCGCTGCTGCAGGAGCGCCGCGACCCCCGCGACGGCGGGCGCGGCGAAGCTGGTGCCCGACCCGGTCCGCCCCGCCGCGGTGACCGCGGTGCCGTTCGCGGCGATCTCGGGCAGCTCCCGGTCCGAGTGCCGGCTCGCCGGGTTGCGAAAGGCCGAGTCACCGCTGATCGCCGAGGCGGAGTCGTTGTGGTTGGCGACGGCGAGGCTGTTGAAGCCTTTGTGGTTCACGAACTCGTCCGCGCCGCCCCGCTCGCTCGTGTCGAAGTTGCCGGCGGCCTGCAGGATCGTCGGGTACGGCCAGTGCAGGACGAGCCAGTCCTTGTAGATGTCGTCGAAGGACAGGCCGGACGAGGTCTGCTCGCTGGAACGGTGGAAGCTCTGGCTCACGACCGTGACGCCACGGTCGCGCACCGCCCAGCGCAGCGCGTCGAGGTCGTAGGAGTTGGCCGAGTGCAGGATCGCGTCCGGGGCGTGGCCGTGCGGCCGGTCCGGCTCGGTGTTGCTGATGATGGCGTGGGTCAGGCGGGAATGGCTGCTGGTGCTCGGCCTGCTGGTGTAGCGGGCGGCGATGTTCAGGTGCTGCTCGTCGTCCGGCCCGAGCTCCCAGACGGCGACCCGGACGCCACGGCCGGTGAGGCCCAGGGTGGTGTGCACGGTGCCGCTGTGGGCGACGGCGATCGAGTCGGCCAGGTCGTCCACGCCGTCCGTCTCGTGGAGCAGCACGCCGGCGACGGCGTCGTGGCGGGCGAGCTCCCGGGCGCGGTCGGCGTCGAGGGTGGCGTACACGACGGGCGCGGCCTCGTCGGCCGTCGCGTCGCCGTCGCCGAACTCGGCGGCCACGATCCGGCGCAACCGCGCGCTGACGGCCCTGGCGACCTCGGCGGCCCGAAGCTCGGCGGGCGGAGGTTCCCGCACCGGTTCCTCGGACGGCTTGTCGGGGCGCTCCGGCTCCTCCGGCAGCCGTCCCCAGACCGCCACGGGAACGCGCTCACCCGGCTCGGCCCGCTCCAGGCGCGCGTACAGCGCCTCGTCGAGCCCCTGGAAGCGCTCGGCCCGGCGCCGGGCCAGGCCGGTCAGGATCTCCTCGGCGTCGGCCGCGTCGCCGCGTTCATCGAAAGCCAGCTCAACGGGCTCGCCCGTTTCGATGACGGTGGCCTTGACCAGGTCGAGAAAGGCGCCCTCCGGATGCTGGTCGAGAGGAAGCCGGGTGGTGGTGAACTCCTCGACCCGGATACGCGCATAGTTGTCGACCCGCAGACCGGCGGGGAGCGCCGCATTGCTGTCGACGGCGACGAACGGCACCTCCAGGGGATTCCCCGCCCGCTCGCCGTCGGCGCCGAGCACCTCGCCGACGAGCAGGCGGTGGTAGCCGGCCGGCAGGCCGCCCACCGGCAGCACCGTGGCCGTGCGGCCGTCGTCGGAAAGCACCACCTGGGCGCGCTGCCCGAACAGGGTTATCGCTCCCCGCGCGGACCGTGGATCGAGCGGTTCGTCGGCCGAGACCGTGAGAGGCGTGTCGCGCAGCACAGCGCCGCCGGGCGTCACGCTGGCTGTGAGCTGCAGGTTCGGCATATTTTTCCCCCAGCAAGGAATGCACGGTATGACCGAATGATAGCGGCGGCCCGACGGCCAGAACTCACTTCTGAACGATTTTCCGAAACAACGTCCGCGTTGCCGACGCAGAGAGTGTCCGACTACTGGCTCTGCCGCACATCCGGTTTGCGCCGTGAGGCACTTTGGTTCGAGTGGAGGTGAGAGACCTTCACCGCCCGCTCTGTCGCGGCGGAAATGTTCGGTGATCCCGTGGAAGGGCGCGCCGAGGACCCGGTCGGGTCTGCGGCCGGGTGTGTGTCGGTTATCAGACGGGGGTTAAGGCGTGGGCACGTCATGAGCATGGTGATCGGGCGGGACGGCGCTGTCGGGGTCGCGGCTGTCGGTGGTGTTCCCGGGAGGGGGTAGCCAGGCGAAGAACTGTTCCAGCGCTGTGCCGTTAGGCGGTCTGCCTCCGGCGTCGGCGCAGGCGCCCAGATAGTCGGCCAGGAAGGCTAGGGGGCACTAATGGGACGTACCGGGTCGCGATACGGCAGGCTCGATGCCGGTAGCTGCCGGTGGGTGAGCACTCTTGGGCACAAGGCCTGCGAGCCCTAGTGCAGCGCTTCAGTAGTTCCTTTCCGTCCTCTGGTCGCGGTGTGTGATGTCAGGCGGCTTGGGGGAGGTCGTTGGTGCTCGGGGTGGGGTTGGGGTGGCCGAGGATGCTGGCCCGGACCAGGTCGTGGTCGGGATCGAGACGGATCGCGGTCCGTGGGTGTCGGCGCTGGTCGCGGCGGGCTACCAGGTGATCGCGGTCAACCCGCTGCAGGCCGCCCGCTACCGGGAGCGGTACTCCACGTCCGGGGCCAAGAGTGACGCCGGTGACGCCCACGTGCTCGCGGACATGGTCCGCACCGACCGCCACCAGCTGCGCCAGGTCGCCGGCGACGGCGACCTGGCCGAGGCGGTGAAGGTCACCGCGCGGGCACATCAGACGCTCATCTGGGATCGCACGCGCCAGGTCCTGCGGCTGCGCGCCGCACGGGTCGAGTCGTTCCCCGCCGCGGTTGCGGCCTTCGACGACCTGGCCGCCGCCGATACGTGGGAGCTGCTCGCCAGGACGCGGACTCCGGACGTGGCCCGACGCCTGACCGTCGCGCAGATCTCCGCCGCTCTCAAGCGGGCCCGCCGCCACGACATCGCGGAGAAGGCACGCAGGATCCGGGCCGCTTTCCAGGCCGGTCAGCTGCCGGTCCGCCCTGCCACGGCCGCTGCCTACGGCGCGGTCGTGCGTGCCCAGACCACGCTGATCAGCGCGCTCAACATCGAGATCGACCGGCTTGGTGAGCAGGTCGGTGCCCATTTTGGCCAGCACCCGGACGCTGAGATCCTCCCGTTCCCAGCCTGGCCTGGGACCGGTCCTCGCCGCCCGGGTGCTCGCCGAGTTCGGAGACGACCCGAAGCGCTACGCCGACGCGAAGTCGCGGAAGAACCACGCCGGGACCAGTCCCATCACCCGCGCCTCCGGGAAGAAGACGGTCGTGATGGCCCGCTACGCCCGTAACAGCCGGCTCGCCGACGCCCTGCACCAGCAGGCCTTCTGCGCCCGGAGAGCCTCACCCGGTGCCCGCGCCTACTACGACCAGATCCGCGCCCGCGGCACCGGCACCACGCCGCGCTCCGCCAGCTCGCCAATCGCCTCGTCGGCGTCCTCCACGGCTGTCTGAAGACCCGCACCCTCTACAGCGAAGCAACCGCATGGCCACAGAAAGTCACACTCGACACCGCCGCTTGACATCCAAAAACATGGGATGTCTGTTGCATTTCGGCCTGGCTGAGGCCGGCTGAGGCACGGTGAGACCCAGGATGACCGTTGATCAGATCGCCGTCACGAGCTCGTTGAAAGCCTCCATCACTCGGAGTCGGTGCGGCCGTGGGACGACGCCCGGTCGAAGAAGGCGCGGGCGGCGTCCGGATCCCGCCGCTCGCGGGAGAGGACGTCGATGGCCTGGCCGTGCTGGTTGATCGCCCGGTACAGGCAAGGTCCAGCGGGGCCCATCGCCGCGCCGCCAAATTCATAAGATCAACGACAAGGCCGCACCGAACAAGGCGATCACCAAGGGCGCCGGAAGGTTCAATGTCAGGATCGTCGACTTGCCGGCGCGTCCGGGCGCGGGCGACACGGGCCGGATGGGTCAGGTGGGTAGCGCGCGCGGATGGCCTTCGAGCTCCCGCCGCGTGGCCGGGTCGATTCGTGCCCGGCTCCAATACCAGGCGCAGAGGGATGGGACAGCTGGATCACCGCACTCGAACCAGGTGAACGCGTCCGGGTGGTGGGCGAGCGCGTAGGCCCCCAACACGTTGAACTCGGAGAAGCCCCGCGGCGGTTGGCCCGTTACGTACTCGTCCAGCGAGCGGCCGTGCCGGGCGACCGATAGGCGCCGAATCTCCGGATAGATCCACCGTGGGTACGTAAAGGGCGGTTGTTGCATAAAGTCATGCGAGACCCGGAATCCGAGGAAGTCCTCGGTTGAGGCAACCCACGGACGATGCCGCCCCAGTTTGTCGACCGGCAGCCGGACCAGCCAGGGCCGTCCCGCCACAAGCAGGTCGACCGGCGTTGTCGACCGAGTGAAGATAACATCCGAATCGACGTGACAGATGAGCTCCGCGTCCGTGAAGCGATCAGCGTGCAGCTTCGTCACCTGCTGCCCCAGGTAGTCGTCGCGGTAGTCTGGGCAGATCTCCAGGCGGACAGACCCGGGTAGCGCTCGGCGGACCGCCGGGGCCCCGGTGCGCGGGCTCACCACGACGACCTCGGTGAAACCCCGACACCACTTCTCGACGGCGGCCAGCGAGTAGCTCAGCCACGCGAGATCCCGATAGTAGGTGCGTATCAGAACGGCTACGCGGACGGTATCGTCGACGGCGTGTCCAGCACGGTACCCGCTTTTTGGTGTCGCGCCCCGAGTCAGGGAAACGTCGGCGACCGGCTGACTCCATGGCTGGTGCGCCGGATCTCCGGACGGGCGGCTCGCTGGGTGCCTCCCCGGACCCGCGGCGCCTTCTTCGTGACCGGTAGCGTCATCGCGCTCGCCGGCCCAGGAGGAATCGTCTGGGGCTCGGGTATTCTCGACGACTCGGACAGGATCCATCCAGGGGCCGAGTTGGCCGCTGTGCGTGGTCCCCTGACCAGGGAGGCTGCGATACGTTCGGGCGTAAGCTGTCCGGCGGTCTTCGGCGATCCGGCCCTGCTGGTTTCTCGGTTCCTCCGGCGCCGCCGAGATCGGATCGGCCGGCGACCGGCCGTGGTGCCTCACTTCTCGGACAAGGCGCGGGCTCAGCTCGGTGTTCCACGCGGCTGGGACGTCGTCGACGTGCAGGCCGGCGTCGAGGAGGTGGTGGACCGCCTGGTTAGCGCGCCGCTGATCGCCTCCTCCAGCCTGCACGGGCTCATCATCAGCCATGCCTACGGCGTTCCAGCGGCGTGGGTCAGCTTCGGTGGGAGGGACCGTGAGGGCCGGCGGCACGGCGAAGGTGACGGGACCAGGGCTGGAACGCTTCCCAGCGGGGACGACAGCAAGTTCCACGACTATTTCCTTTCGGTGGGGCTGCCGGTGCCGCCGCCGGTGCCGGTGGGCCGGACCGGTACCGGCCTGGAGTCGGGCAGGGTTCGCGACTTTGCCACCGCGCCGGCGTCTCTGCCGGACTTGGACCTGTTGCTGGACAGGTGTCCCTTCCGGTGACTTTGTCACCGGAAGGCATCGCGGAGCGCGACGCGCTCGCCCTGCTGCGCGGCATCCGGAACGCCAACTACCACCGTGGAGGCATCCGCTGCCTGCGGCTCCTTCAGACCGATCCAGAGTTGTTGAGGGATCTTGTGGACGAGGTGGCGCGGTTGCGCGCCGCGCAGCGACCGTCTCTGGCGACCGAGCCCGGCCACGTGACAGCCTGGACCCGACCGCGTGGCCGGGTCGAGCAGTTCAGTCTGCTCGGCCGATCGGAGCGGTTCGACGATTTCCGCTACGACCACGACATGTCTTGCTTCGGCAAACGATTTCGGCGCGCTGAGCATTACCCACGCCTCGCGGCGTTCGCCGCGTCGCTTCCAGCATTGGTCAACTTTCGGGTCAACGTTCTCGCGCCAGCTGCTTCGCTCGCCCCGCACGAGGAGCACAGCGTCGTGCGGTCACGGGGGGGCACCGTGGGTGTTCGCGCTCGCTTCCACCTGCCGCTGGTCACCAACCCGGCGGCCACGCTGCTGCTTGACGGCGAGGTCCGCCATTTGGTGGAAGGCACGGTCTACCTGGTCAACCACGGATGCGTGCACGCGGCCGAGAACCGCGGCGACGCCGACCGTGTCCATTTGGTCTGGGACATGCTGCTCACCGCGCACGCCGTCGAGGTCATGTTCGGTACCGGCCCCGCGCCCGCTGGACTAACTCGGCTGGCGACGAGGAACGTCGAGCCGGTTGCCTGGCGTTCGACCCCACGCTGGGAGGAAATCGCGCAGCGGGTCCGCGAGTCCGACGCACGCGCGGTCGGCTTCATGGAGATCCAATAGCGAACTGCGGTCTCGGTCGGCAATGGCCGACGGACGAAGTGGGTGCCGTGGGGAACCCTCAGGTTGGCCCTGTCGTCCGGACGGCCGGTGCGAGAGTCAGTACAAGGTACGTCGGAATTCGGCCGGCACATAGTGGAGCAGCAACGAGGTGTGGGTGCCGCCGTCGCGCAGCGGGAGGCGGCTGTGCGGCACCGTTGGCCCGCGGAACATGATCGCTTCACCTGGGCGGCAGGACAACGACAGCGGGCCGCCTCTGCTTTCCAGCAGCAGCGGCCAGCCGCCTGACATGTCGGAACCTGACTCGCCGAGCAGCAGCGAGACTGTGAACTCGCACTGCTCACGGTCGACGTGCCGGGTCAGCACCGCCCCGCCCCGGTAGGCCGACACGTAGGAGTAGGCCGGCCGCACCGGACATCCGGCGATTCTGCTCACCACGTCGGTAAGCTGGTGGTGGAAGAAGCGGGACAGCGACTCGTTGTGCCAGCCGTACCTCCCAGGTACCTGAGCATCACCGAGTGGCCAGCAGCCGCTCGCGATCAATGCCTCGTAGTAGTCGAGGAGTGCCGCCAGGCAAGCTGGGTGCAGGATGTGGCGGAGCATGCACACGTCGGTGGTCGCGAACGAGCCAGCCGCGGCATCGAGAGCCTCGTTGACGCGCGCCGCGCGCGCGGCGCGTTGGCCGGCCATGCTCAGCGCGCCGGTGGCCGCGAGTGCCGTGCGCAGCGCGTCCGGGATGTCGGTCGTCACCGGCCGGTCGGTTATGAGCGAACGCACCGTCCAGAAGTCCGCGAAGCGGACCCAGAAAGGCGTGAGGACCCTGGTGGTCGGATCGTCGACCCACAGGATCGGGTGGTCGGCCACGAAGCGATCCCGATGCCGGACTCGCCGAACAAGCGGAATAGGCACCGTAGGGCCTACCTGCAGCAGTACGTCCGGCGCGAGAACCAGTTCGCCGTCCATGTCGGGGGACGAACCGGGAGGCACCCCAACCCAAGCGATCTCATCGGGGCCGGGGCCCGAGGAGGTCGCGCCATCGGAGCGGCCGGCGGCCTCGTGCAACCAGCATGCGAACAGCCGCCGACCACGCGCCGCTGATCTCGGTTCGGCCATCGCGGTCCTCCTCGTCGCGGTTCGACCCGTGCTCGCCTTCGCCGGCATCCCCGCGCGAGTCTCGGGCGCCGCCCGCCCGCCGGCCAGGCGGTGGACGGTGCCGGCCACCTCGTCGAGGGCGTCAGTTGTCGGTCCGGGCGAGCGTCGTCCGCTGTCCGGACGGCGAAATGTGATCGTCGTGGCCGCGCGGGAGTTGTCCCGGCCCCGTGGGCCAGGCGGTAGGCCGAGTGCCTCCTCGATCTCCCGGACGGTCCGCGAAGGCGCACGGACCAAGTCTGAGTATGCGACCTCCAGCCATGGGTCAGCGACTCGCCGGGCGTCGAGGATCGCGTCGGTGGCCGAGGCCCACTGGCGGGCCGCGATCCGCTCGATGGCGTCGCCAGTCCAGGCCCGCCAGCCAGGCGGCAGCAAGAGGTGCCAAGGCCCGCGAGGCCAGCCCGGCAGGTCAGGAATGTTCACGAATCCGGGATGCCGCCACGCGCGGACGATGCTCTCGACCGTATCCCGGGCATCGCGCCGAAGGTGAATGACGGTCGCGTCGGGGAACACCCGGAACAGGAAGGGCAGTCGCAGCGCGTTCTCCGGGGTTTTCTCCAGTAGGCGCACGGCCTTGGCCCGAGCCGGTCCGAGCCGCGCCGCGGGTTCTGGCGAGCTGTCAGCCAAGTCAGGACGACCACGGAGGTCTGAGAGAGTGGCCGAACCAGCGGGATTCGGGGATCGAGGCCGTCCGAGCGCATCCCGGAGATCGGCGAGGAAACCGGTACGCACGATCGGCCCGTAGCCGTCCGCCTCGGTCGCCGGCACCTCGTGCGAGTTGTATTCCGTTGTCCTTGGATGCAGCGCTGGGATTCCTTCAATGACCCCCTCGCTTTCGCCACCTACCGTCCACAGGCTCGGGTTTCGGGCCAGAGCGTCGAACAGCGCGGTGCCGCCCGAACGCGGCGGCGCGGCTATGATGATCGGCGCGCTCAGCGACGCGGGTATGACCCGCTCCACGCGAAGGTCGGGTCCGGCCATCGCCGACGCTGTTGGCGGACCGAGGGCCGCGCCTCCGGCGCGGGAGGGCCAGACCCACGACGGCGACGGGGCTACTGAGACGCAATCGCTGGCGAAGAGCTCGGCGTCCGCCGCCGACGCGAAAAGGTAGCGAGCTCGGACGCCGACGGCATCGGGCCGCACCGCACGGGCCAGCAGCCCGGGAACCCGCGGGAACGGCGCGTGGTGCGCGCGCCGCGCGGCCAAGCGGGAGTTGCCGGGGACCGGCCAGCGCACATGGACGGCCCACGCCTCCCTGACCGATGCGACGTCGGTGCCCGTGCGGGTGGCGCCCGTGGCCTCGACCACGGCGCGGCCGAGGCCGGCGGCGCTCATCGTCGGTGAACCCAGCCCGTGATGGTGAGCCGGCCATCGGCGAACTGACCGCTGGGAACTCGGACCGGCAACACCTCGTGGTCGTTGCGGCTCGGGAAGAAGACCGCGTGGTTGCGCCGGGGCACGAGGGTCCGGCTGCGGTCTGTGGGAATCAGCCGACCGTCGGAGATGTCCGTGCCGAACACCCGCAACTCGCCGCCTGAAAATCCGCGCGGCTCCGGGAAGGAATAGTACGCGAAGCTTAGCTCGCGGGTGTCCACGCCGTCGCTGTCCCGGTGCAGGCGGAAGTAGTCCCGGTCGCCGCACGCGCTGGCCTGCAGCTCGATCCTGCCGAGCGGGAACGGCGGGAGGCTCAGACGGCTCAGGACCTCCTCCAGATTCTCCCGGATCCGATCGGCGAGCAGGCTCTCGAACTCGCCCAGGTCATCCAGGGTCAGCCCCCTTCTGATGCGGGAGTCCACGGTCGCGGAATTTGTTCCATACGCTGAGATAGTGGCCTGGGTGAATCTGTCCTCGGCCGCGACGACGTATTCGATCAGCCGCTGTAGGTCCCGTTCAGGCAAAAAGTCCCGGACGACCTGCACCACGGTCTCGGGCAGGGTGGTCGGTTCGAACCGACCGGTGCCGGTGGGGACGCCGCCGGGCTTGCTGTAGTGACCGCCGCGGACTAGCCTGACGATCTCCGAGGCTAGGCCCACTCGGTCGATCACCCATTCCGAGCGGGAGGCAAGGTAGACGGTGCCGTGGAAGGAAGCGTTGCGCAGGTAGACCTCGTCGTCGACAACGCCGGCGAGCACGTCCACGGTATCGACGTCCACCAGCCCGAGACTTCTTAGTAGATCGCGGGCTCGAACGCGGTAAGTGAAGTACCGCGCCGCCTCAGTCAGGAAGACGTCCTCGGTGCGTTCAAAACCGACCGAGCACAGCATCCGATCCGCCAGGCGGGAACCGTCGGCAAGGAGGTAATGCACCTCGGCGTTGGGGTCGATGGACAGGGTCTCCAACGCCTCCTTGTATAGTGCCGCGGCCAGACCCACATTGGTCAGGTCCTCGTCCGCGACATAGACGGGGCTCAGCCCCCAGCAACCGTCGGCCACCAAGTGCGTCTGGAGCACCGCGACGATGTTCCGGGCGCCGAGACCCCACGGGGGCCACGGACGGTCACGGACGGCGGCGAAGATCTGCGAATCTCCTTCGCCGAACAGGGGCAGCAGCACCTCGTCCATCAGATGCGCTGCGCCGGCACGGCGGAAGAACGTGTGCAGAGCGGCCTTGGCGAGGTCGCTCAGCTCGTCGAAAATCTCGATCCGGGTGTCGCAGTTGCGTGGTCCGAAGAGGTCTGTTGTAAGCTGGCCATCCACGTGTTCGCTCCTGTCGTGTCATCATGCGGGCGTTGGCGGAAGCTGATCCGTTGACTCTTTCTTCACGGCGACGGGAGTCCGCGATACGGAAGAGGAAGGATGACTCAGCGGAGGTCGACGCCTTTTCTGCGTGTGTGCGATCCCGTGGGCCGAGAACTGCCCTGGGTACTGATACGGGCCCCGATCGTCACTCGTGCGCACCATGCACGCCTTGCCGAGCTGACAACCCTGGGCTGCCGGTTCCTGGGCATCACAAGCTACCTCGGTTTTCCGGACCCACGTTACCGCGACGAGCGCGACTACGGACTGCTCTGCGAGGGATGGCTGCACTGTTTTCGAGATCCGGCCGCCCACCTCCCCGCGGACGGACCACGGTTGTTGGTGAGCGAGTCCGACTTCACCGATCCCGTCCGGATCGACCGCGCGCTGGTAGCCCGCGTGCCCGACGACCTGGTAGCCGATGTCATTCACGTGTCTGGTGGGGAGGCATGGGGGCAGGATGCGAAGAACTGGCCACTCGCCGCCCGCTGCCTGCGCCGGTTGGTCCGAGACGCCAGCCCGCGGGTGCTGGTGGTGGACGCTCCGCCCGGAGCGGAGCCCATCGAAGGCACGCGGTTCTTGGGCGCCATGGATCATGGGGATCTGCTGGCCGCGATCGCGGCCGCGCGTTGCCTGCTCGTGCCGGCGGTCATCGACCCTTCGCCCCGCGTCCTGGCCGAAGCGCTCTGCCTCGACGTTCCCGTCGTGGTAAACCGGCGCATCATCGGTGGATGGAAGTACGTGAACCACTTCACCGGTACTTTTTTCGCTGACGAGGACGATGTCGTGCCGGCGGTACGAAGTGTGCTGCGCGTCCGGCGGCGTCCCCGTCGCTGGTTCCTCGCGCATCACGGCCCGGCTCGCGCGGGAGCCGAGGTGTTCCGGCTCCTGCGGACGCTCGACCCGGACCTGCCGCATACTTTTACCTACGTCCTACTCAAGCCGGACTTCGCCGGGTCGGCAACCGACCAGCTAGGGCAATGTTGACGACCAGCCGGGTAGGTCCCGCCATTGGAGAGCGGTGGATCCAGGTTCGTGTCACCGGGTAGGCGGACCACATGTGCCTGACATCCAGGTGCCGGAAGTAGACGGTGGCATCCGGTGGGACTGTCTTCACCGCCGCTCCCGTGCGCAGGAAGCTGGGCATGTCATCCAGGACGACCAGCGCGGCGTGGGTCCGCTCCCTTGCCAGCTCGCTCCGGCGAACGAGGGGATCGGGCCCGAGCGGATCCGCCGGCTCGCCAAGGATCCAGGGATGAGCGGGCTCGTCGCTGTCGGCCGCCGCGCCGCGCGGGCTGTGATGGGACAGCCGCTCCCGCCGCGCGAGATAGTCGTAAAAGGACTCGGTATCGCGCACGTCGCTGGGCTCCACGTACTCGGTACACGGGCCGTTATAGACCCTGAGCGCGCCGACTGGCGGCGCGCCAGCCGGGACCGTGTCCACGTGGAACCCGCACAGGCGCGTCGGTGCCTCGGTGAAGACTCGCACATTTACCCGGCCTGGTGGATCCGCGCGGCTGCGGGCACAGTGCCCGGCCCCACCGGCGGACTCCAAGGCCGCATGGAGAACGTTGCGCGCGATCGCGGTCATGTCATCGACGAGAGAGGTCGCGAGTGGGGCCGGAAGTTCAAGGGTGGCCGTCCGCGCCCAGGTCGCGAGCTGCTCCGGAGTCACGGCGGGCAGCACCGTGCGCGGGATGACCAGCTGGCCGGACAACACCGCATGAGCGAGATCATCCAGCCATAGAGGATGCTCAGGAGGAGTTACGATGACCGCGACTGTGCCGGGCTCACTCGTCATGCCGATCGCGGCTGACCCACCACGCAAGACGGCTTCCAATTCGTCTCCCCGTCGACGATCCCGCTGAAGTGTAGCCGACGTGGCGGCACGACACCGCGCTTTCCGACGGTCCGGCGCCCCGCGATTCTTCGTCTATAGGTGCACTAACTTGTTTTCGCGGAAAATGCTACCCTATGGGGTGCCAGAAGTCGGCTTTGGCCCGTGAGCTGGGATGATGGTCAGCTATGTCCATCCGCCTGCTCTATCTGATCCCCGCGCGGGTGTGTGGCTGGCTGGTTCTCCTCGGTCGTTCGTCGGCGTCCAAGGACATCGAGTTGCTCGTGCTGCGGCATGAGGTCGCGGTGCTGCGCCGCACCCTGTGGGGCTCCAGAACCCCGATTCGAGCGGTGACCTGCGCGTTTGCCTGCCGGGCAGGGCCCACATCGGGCAGGCTGGATGGCCATGGTGTGGTCGCTGCTCTACGCCCTGACACGCAACGCTCTCGGACTGATGCTGCTCCACGTGCGCGGCGACACCGCGAAAGACGTAGAGCTTCTCGTCCTGCGACATCAGGTGGCGGTGCTGCGACGGCAGGTGAACCGCCCGGTCCTGGAACCGAAGGATCGGGTGATCCTCGCAGCCCTGTCCCGGCTGCTGTCCCGGGCTCGGTGGGGTTCGTTCTTCGTCACCCCCGCCACTGTGCTGCGCTGGCACCGTGACCTCCTCGCACGAAAATGGACCTATCCACGCAAGACCCCTGGGCGGCCGCCGGTCCGCCGGGAGATCCGCGAGCTGGTCCTGCGCCTCGCACGGGAGAACCCGACCTGGGGCCACCGCCGGATCCACGGCGAACTCGTCGGGCTGGGCTACCCGGTCGGGGTCGCCACCGTCTGACGGACCCTGCACCGCGCCGGTGTCGACCCCGCGCCCCGGCGGGCCGATTCCTCCTGGCGGACGTTCTTGCGGGCCCAGGCCTCCGGCCTGCTGAGGTGAGGATTTCCGGTGTGGGCTGGGTCGGTTGCGGGCGTGGCTGACCGCGCCGGGTGGTCGGGCCCGGTGTGACGGTGTGACTGTTTGGTTGTGGCTATTCCTCCCGGGTGGTCAGGCGGCGGGCTGTTCGGGTTCGACGGTTACTTTCAGGCCGAGTTTCTCGAGTTGGGCGACGAGGCGTTTCTGCTGGGCTTCCGTGCTGTGTCGGCGACGCATCCATTCGGGGCCGAGGTCCCGGTAGACGGTGTCGTTGTGCACGATGTGCCAGTAGGCGATCAGAATGTCGTGGCGGATCGCCCCCACGGCTTTCTGGACCCCGCGGCGGCCTCGGATCTGGGCGTAGTGCGCCCCCAGGTAGGTGTCCCGCGTCTGCGCGGCGGCGTGCGCCGCTTCGGTGAGCGCGGTCCGCAGCCACGTCGACCCCTTACGGCTACGACCCGACCGTACTGTCCCGCCGGAGGCGTGGTTACCCGGGCAGATCCCCGCCCAGGACGCCAGATGCGCCGCGGTCGGGAACCGGCCCATGTCCATCCCCGCCTCGGCGATCAGGCA
>NZ_JALKFY010000290.1:0-244 GCF_023242985.1 Frankia sp. Mgl5
GCTCATACGCCAATACGCCTCCGGCAGCCCCTGCTCCGACGATGCAGACATCCGCTCCGTCGGCGAATTTGCGCTTGTCCAGCTGCTTTGAACGATACCCGGCATAGTGGTCACAGTTATGGGTGACGCGGTCTCTACTTTCCATCCTGCTTCGCCTCCCATGGATCGACCAATCCCTTTTCGACACGGACATAGCCGCGCGGGTAAGCCGGACCTCCGTAGCCAATATCGGACCAGACTAACG
>NZ_JALKFY010000291.1:0-244 GCF_023242985.1 Frankia sp. Mgl5
GTACCGTACATCGTCGCCGAATTGGGAATGATGTTGTAGGTTGTGCCCGAATCGATTTTTCCAACCGAGATAACGGATGGCTTGATCGGATCAACGCGGCGGCTGACGATTGCCTGCAGTCCGCCGATCAAATGGCTTGCCACATAGATCGGATCGATCGTATCGTGCGGCATCGAGCCGTGGCCGCCTTTGCCCTCGATATAAATCCGGAATTCATCCGCTGACGCCATCATCGGGCCATGGC
>NZ_JALKFY010000292.1:0-244 GCF_023242985.1 Frankia sp. Mgl5
CAACACTTCACCGGCTGGCAGCACGGGAGCAAACCAGACCTATTCGGCGGAAACGCAGGCAAATCAAGCGATTGCGATGGCCCCCGAAGTCCAAAATCAAGGGACCGCTGAAACGCCGAAAGACTCCGTCACTCCAGACACGGCCAAAGCGGTTGAGCCGGCATCTGCTCTGGCTCCCCAGCCCGCAAAAGCGGAACAACCCGTTGCAGATCAGCAAGCTGCTCCGGCATCACCGGCTCATAAT
>NZ_JALKFY010000293.1:0-244 GCF_023242985.1 Frankia sp. Mgl5
GGTGGGTTCTGCCGCCGCGTCCCTGGCGACCTTCAAAGTTACGGTTGGAGGTAGAGGCGCAGCGTTCGCCCTGTTCCAGGATATCCGGGTTCATTGCCAGACACATGGAGCAGCCTGATTCGCGCCATTCAAAACCTGCCTCAACGAAAATTTTATCCAGGCCTTCCTGTTCTGCCAACTGCTTCACCGCTTGAGAGCCGGGGACCACCATCGCATGGACGTGGGCAGATACGCGCCGTCCTTT
>NZ_JALKFY010000294.1:0-244 GCF_023242985.1 Frankia sp. Mgl5
GTATCGGGCCGGGCGGCGAAACCCGGTAGACTGACCGGCTTCATACCGACAATTCGACAATCGAGGAGACGCCGATGATGGCCCCGAAGGACTTGCTGCTCGCGCTGGTCGTGATCCTCGCGTGGGGCGTGAACTTCGTCGTGATCAAGGTCGGCCTGCACGGCATGCCGCCGATGCTGCTCGGCGCGCTGCGCTTCACGCTCGCGGCCGTGCCCGCGGTGTTCTTCGTGCGCCGGCCGCAGAT
>NZ_JALKFY010000295.1:0-244 GCF_023242985.1 Frankia sp. Mgl5
GATTTATGGCCCGCAGCAAAATCGGAGCAGTTTAATAACTTTCAACCTGGCTGACATCCATCCTCATGATGTAGCAACAGTGCTTGACAGCCATGGAATCGCCGTACGCGCTGGCCATCACTGCGCACAGCCGTTGATGCGCTGGTTTAAAGTTACGGCGACGGCACGGGCAAGCTTCTACCTTTACAACACCGAGGAGGACGTAGAGGCCCTTGTAGCCGGGTTGAAAAAGACGAAGGAGTAT
>NZ_JALKFY010000296.1:0-244 GCF_023242985.1 Frankia sp. Mgl5
GATAGTCGAGCGGATAATCATGCTTCTCCAACGGAACTTGATCGATTACTTGACAGGAGAAGGCGAAACCAATCAGCAGCGGTTTTCGCTCAAGCGTTGCCAGAAAGCGGTCATAATAACCTCCGCCATAGCCCAACCGGCCGCCATCGCGTGCAAAAGCGACTCCGGGAACGACAATCGCTTCAAGCTTTTCCCGTTCTGCCCGCTGCGAAACGTCCGGATCTGGTTCAAAGATTCCCCATAC
>NZ_JALKFY010000297.1:0-243 GCF_023242985.1 Frankia sp. Mgl5
CCGTCTGCCATTGATAAAGCTGTTCCAGATCACGTTTGCGCCGGGAAAGCTCTTCCTTTTGCTCACCATATTCGCTGCTTTGCCGTTCGGCCGCCTCCAACGTTTCCCGGGCAGCCTCCAACGCCTCCGGTCCGACATCGCCCAACGCCGCCAATTCCAGCTGCAACCGGTGAATTTCCACCTTATTCAGCTCGGTCGCCTGGCGTATCCGGTCGCTTAGCTTTTCGCCATACTCATATAAAT
>NZ_JALKFY010000298.1:0-243 GCF_023242985.1 Frankia sp. Mgl5
GAAAAAGCCTTGCTCTTCTGCTGCAAACAGAAAGGAATGTACCGCATTGGGATACCAGTCGAGCGCTACCGTAAGTTCCGCAGGTTCAGCCTGGGGAGCACTGCTCGTCGTTTGCTCAGTCGTTGGTTGTGTAGCTGTGCCGCTGCCGTTTGAACAGGCAGCGAGGCCGGCGGTAAGCAGTAAAGCTGCCGCCACTGAGGTTGCGCGTTTCCATACAGGTTTCATATTCGTACTCCTTCTTCT
>NZ_JALKFY010000299.1:0-243 GCF_023242985.1 Frankia sp. Mgl5
GTCAGCAGCTCCGCCTGATTGTCAGCGATACCGCCGCCCGCTCCGCCCAAGGTATAGGCAGGGCGGACGATGACGGGATATCCGATCTTGTCGGCAAACACGAGCGCCGCTTCCACCGATTCCACTGTTTCGCTCTCCGGTACCGGCTCATTGATCCGCTCCATCAATTGTTTAAACAGCTCACGGTCTTCCCCGTTTTTGATCGCCTCAAGCGGCGTACCCAGCAAGGCAACTCCATACTCC
>NZ_JALKFY010000803.1:0-36885 GCF_023242985.1 Frankia sp. Mgl5
GGCGGTGGGTGAGGTGTTGGAGGAGGTGGGGGTGTCGGATGCGGTGGTGGTGGGGTCGTTGCGGCGTGGTGAGGGGGGTGGTGGGCGTGTTCTGCGGTCGGCGGCGGAGTTGTTCGTGCGCGGGGTTGCGGTGGACTGGTCCGGGGTGTTCGGCGGGCGTGGGGGGGGTCGCGGTGGGTGTGGGTGTGGGGCCTGACCTGCCGACCTATCCGTTCCAGCACGAGCGCTACTGGCTGGACGCGGACCCCTCCGGCGGCCCCGGTGATGTGACCGCCGCCGGCCTGGACGCCGCTGACCACCCCTTCCTGGGCGCGGCCCTCGAACTGGCGGGTGGTGCGCCGACGGTCCTCACCGGGCGGGTCGCACTGCGGGAACAGCCCTGGCTCGCCGATCACGCCGTCGCGGGCACCGTCATCCTCCCCGGCGCGGCCGTGGTGGAGCTGGCGCTGCGTGCCGGCGCGCAGACGGGCTACGAGGATCTCGACGAGCTCGTGATCGAGGCCCCGCTCGCTCTGCCCGATCCGGGCGACGTCCGGCTCCAGGTACAGGTCGGTGAGGTGGACGAGACCGGCCGCCGCCCGGTGTCGGTCCACTCGCGCCGTGCCGGCGTCGCGGGGCCGTGGATCCGCCATGCGGCCGGTCATCTCGTCGCCCGGACTCGCGAGGACGACATCCAGGAGCCCGGCACGACATCCGCGCGACGGGGAGCGGAACCGGGGGTGTGGCCGCCCGCTGGCGCGCGCAGCCTTCCGGTGGAGGAGTTCTATCACCGGCTCGCGGAGGGCGGTTACCGCTACGGCCCGGCGTTCCAGGGGGTCGAGGCGCTGTGGGTGCGTGACCGGGAGGTGTTCGCCGAGGTCGCGCTCCCGCCGGAGCTGCACGCCGAGGCCGGCCGGTACGCGCTGCATCCGGCGCTGCTCGACGCGGCGCTGCAGGCGACCAGCGCGGCCGGGCTCACCGCGTCCGAACCGGGGCACCTCCTGCTGCCGTTCGCCTGGACGGGTGTCACGGTGCGTGTCGCCGGTGCGGCGCGGCTTCGGGTCCGGGCGGTCCCGGCCGGCGGGGACGGCTTCGCCCTCACACTCCTCGGCGCGGTCGACTCGGCCGCGGAGACGGAGACGGTGGTGGCCACCGTGGAATCCCTGGTGCTGCGGGCGGTCGCGGCCGATCAGCTCGCGAGTCCGGAAGAGCGCGGGCTGGACTCGTTGTTCCGGCTCGCGTGGGCGTCCCTCCGGCCGCCCTCGGCGGCGGTGCTGCCGTCGGGAGAGGTTTCGCCCGACCCGGCTGTCGACGCCGCTGGCGACCAGGCCTGGGACGCACGGGTGCTCGATCTGACCGGGGAGTCACCGGCCGTGGATCCCACCGCGGCCCGAGCCCTCACGGCCCGCGCACTCGACTGGCTGCGCGACCGGCTGACCGACCCGGCGACGGGTCAGGCGACCGCCGGTTCGCCGGCCGGTTCGCCGCTGGTGGTGCTGACCCGGCGCGCCGTCGGTCTGCCGCCTTCCGCGTCGATCGACGACGTCGTCGATCCCGGCACGGCCGCGGTCTGGGGCCTGGTGCGTGCCGCTCAGGCCGAGCACCCCGGCCGGATCCTCCTGGTCGACACCGACACCGACACCGACACCGACACCGACACCGTGGCCGGCAGCGGCAGCGTGTCCGACGCCGACGCCGACGCCGACGTGCCGGGCCTCGGACGGCTGGTCGCCCTCGCGGCCGCCGCGGACGAGCCGCAGCTCGCGATCCGGTCGGGCCGCGCGTTCGTGCCGAGGCTCGTCCCGGCCGCGGTGGCGCCCGCGCCGACCGGCCGGGCGGCCGGCTCCCGTCCCGTGCTCGCGGACGGGACGACGCTGATCACCGGAGGTACCGGGACGCTGGGCGCGCTGGTGGCCCGGCACCTCGTCCGGGCGCACGGCGTGCGCGACGTCGTCCTGCTCAGCCGGCGCGGACCGGCCGCGCCGGGAGCGGACGAGCTGGTCGCGGAGCTGGCCGGGGCCGGCGCGCGGGTGCGGGTGGTCGCCGCCGACGCCGCCGACCGCGATGCGCTCGCGGCGGTGCTCGCCGATATCCCGGCCGAACGCCCACTGACCGGTGTCGTGCATGTGGCGGGCGTCCTCGACGACGGGGTGCTGGCGGCGCAGACCGCGGCTCGGCTCGAGGGGGTGTTCCGGCCGAAGGCGGACGCCGCCTGGAACCTGCACCGCCTGACCGCCGGGCTGGATCTGGCGGCCTTCGTGCTGTTCTCGTCGGGGGCCGGTGTGTTCGGCGGCGCCGGGCAGGCGAACTACGCGGCCGCCAACGGCTATCTGGACGGCCTGGCGCGACTGCGCCGCGGCCTCGGCCTGCCGGCGGTGTCGGTCGCGTGGGGGCTGTGGGCGCGGGCGAGCGGCCTGACCTCGCACCTGGACCAGGCCGGTCGCGGCCGGCTCGGCCGTGAGGGTCTCCGGCCGCTGCCCGACGATGAGGCGCTCGCTCTCTTCGACGCCGCGCTGGCGGCCGGCACGTCCCCGGCGCCGGGCGACGGACTGCTCGTGGCCAACGGTCTCGACCATGCCGTGCTGCGGGAACAACTGGCCGACGGCCGGCTGCCCGCGCTGCTGCGGGACGTCGCGCGCGCCCTGCCCGCCGCGCCGGCCCGCCGCGTGCCCCGGCTCGCCCTGCGCGAACGGCTGGCGGGGCTCGACCAGGTGGAGCGCGACCGGTTCCTGGTCCGTCTCGTGCGTGGTCACGCAGCTACCGTGCTGGGACATCGCGGGGTCGAGAACGTGGGCCCGACCCGGGCGTTCCGTGAGCTCGGGGTGGACTCGCTGGCCGCCGTCGAGCTGCGGAACCGGCTCTCGGCGGAGGCCGGGGTCCGGCTTCCCGCGACGCTCGTCTTCGACCATCCGACACCGGTGGCGCTCGCGGAACGGCTCGCGGCCGAACTGGCGCCACGGGAGCCGGACATCGCGTTCGAGACGCCCGAGCCCGAACCCGCCGGCCACGCCGGCCACGCCGACGGCGCCGGCCAGGCCGGCACGACGGATGAGGCGAGTCTGATCGCCGCGATGGACGTCGAAGGGCTGGTCGCGCGGGCGCTGGGTCGCACCGCCTGACCCCGCGTTCCCTCCCACCGCCCGTTCCCGCCCAGCACCCGCCCCCGAAGCACCGGAGAGTCACATGGCGACGTCCCACGACACGCTCGTCGAGGCACTGCGCGCCTCGCTGCTGGAGAACGAGCGGCTGCAACGGGAGAACGACGGACTGCGCAGGGAGAACGTCCAGCTCTCCGAGCCCACCCGTCAGACGCCCGTCCGGGAGCCCGTCGCGATCGTCGGTGCCGGCTGTCGGCTGCCGGGCGGGGTCACCTCTCCCGACGATCTGTGGCGACTGGTGGACGAGGGCAGGGAGGGCCTCTCGCCGTTCCCCACCGACCGTGGCTGGGACCTCGAGAAGCTGTTCGACCCCGACCCGACCCGCCCCGGGACGTCCTACGTGCGGACCGGCGGGTTCCTGGACGCGGCGGCGTTCGACGCCGGGTTCTTCGGCATCGCCCCGCGTGAGGCCCTCGCGATGGACCCCCAGCAGCGGCTGATGCTCGAAGTGTCCTGGGAGGCGGTCGAACGGGCCGGGATCGACCCGACATCCCTGCGCGGCCGGCGGGTCGGCGTGTACACGGGCGTGATGTACCACGACTACGCGACCGGCGTGACCGACGTCCCGCCGGAGCTGGAGGGGCTGCTCGGGACGGGGAACTCCGGCAGCGTGGTCTCCGGGCGGGTCTCCTATCTGCTCGGTCTCGAGGGACCGTCGGTCACCGTCGACACGGCCTGCTCGTCCTCCCTGGTCGCCGTCCACCTGGCGCTGCGGGCGCTGCGGGCCGGTGAGATCGAGCTTGCCCTGGTCGGCGGGGTGGCGGTGATGGCCCAGCCGGGTCCGTTCGTCGAGTTCTCCCGCCAGCGGGGGCTCGCGCCCGACGGCAGGTGCCGGTCGTTCGCGGCGGGCGCCGACGGCACGGGATGGTCCGAGGGCGCCGTGGTGCTGGTCCTCGAGCGGCTGGACGACGCCCACCGCGACGGACGTCGCGTGCGCGCGCTGGTGCGCGGCTCGGCGGTGAACTCCGACGGGGCGTCCAACGGCCTGACCGCCCCGAACGGCCCGGCGCAGCAGCGGGTGATCCGCCAGGCGCTCGCCGACGCGGACCTGACCACCCAGGACGTGGACGTCGTCGAGGGCCACGGGACGGGTACGCCGCTCGGCGACCCGATCGAGGCCCAGGCACTGCTGGCGACCTACGGACGCAGGCCGGCACAGCATCCGCTGTGGCTCGGGTCGCTGAAGTCGAACATCGGCCACACCCAGGCGGCGGCCGGGGTGGCCGGCATCCTCAAGATCGTGGCGGCGCTGGAGCACGCCGAACTGCCCCGCACACTGCACGCCGACGTCCCGTCGGACCAGGTCGACTGGGAGTCGGGCGCGGTCCGCCTGCTGAGCGAGGCACGGCCGTGGCCCGCGCGTGACCGGCCGCGCCGCGCCGCGGTCTCGTCCTTCGGCGTGAGCGGCACCAACGCGCACGTCATCCTGGAGCAGGCACCTGGGCCACCGCCCGGCGCCGGTGAACCGCCGCCCGGCGTGCCCTCGACCGCCGGCGAACTCCCTGACGGGGACGGGAGACCGGCGGGAGCCGGAGCCGCACCGGCCGCCTGGGTCGTCAGCGCCGCGAGCCGGACGGCGCTGCGGGTCCTCGCCGGGCGGGTGGAGACGGCTCTGCGTGAACAGCCGCACGTGCCGGTCGACGCCGCCGGCGCCGCGTTGCGCACGAGCCGGGCGATGCTGCGCCACCGCGCCGTGGTGATCGCCGAGTACCGGGAGTCCGGCCTCGCGGGCCTGGCGGCGGCGGCCGCCGGTGAGCCGGCGGCGAACCTGGTGACCGGTTCGGCGGACGTCGACGGCCAGACCGTCTTCGTCTTCGCCGGCCAGGGCGGCCAGTGGGCGGGGATGGGCGCCGAGCTGCTCGACGCCTCGCCCGTCTTCGCCGAAGAGGTGGCGCTGGCGGGTCGCGCGCTCGCCCGGCATGTCGGCTGGTCGGTGGAGGACGTGCTGCGCCAGGTGCCGGGCGCACCCTCGCTCGACCGGGTGGACGTCGTCCAGCCGGCCTCCTTCGCCGTGGCGGCCGGACTGGTCCGGCTGTGGGAGTCGGTCGGGGTCCGCCCGGACGCGGTGGTCGGCCACTCGCAGGGCGAGATCGCCGCCGCCTACACGGCGGGGGCGCTGAGCCTCGCCGACGCCGCCGCGGTGGTCGCACTGCGCAGCCAGGCGATCGCCGGCGGGCTCACCGGCCGGGGCGGGATGGCGGCCGTGGCGCTGCCGGTTCCCGCGGTCGCCGAACGGCTCGCGCCGTTCGCTGACCAGGTCGAGCTCGCCGCCGTGAACGGCCCGGCGTCGGTCGTCCTCGCCGGCGAGGACGCCGCGCTCGACGAACTGGTGGCCGCCTTCGAGAGCGAGGGGATCCGGGCCCGCCGGATCCCGGTGGACTACGCCTCGCACAGCCGGCAGGTCGAACGGATCTCCGGTGTCCTCATCCAGGCGCTCGCCGGTCTCGACCCGCGCCCGCCGCGGGTGCCGTTCTTCTCGACCGTCGACGCGAAGTGGGTGGAGGACGCCGAGCTCGACGGCGGGTACTGGTACCGCAACCTGCGGTGCCCGGTCCGGTTCGCGTCCGCCACGCGGAGCCTGCTCGACGGCGGCTACCGGGTGTTCCTCGAGGTGAGCACCCACCCGGTGCTCGCGCCCGCCATCGCGGAGACGGTGGACCAGTGGGACGGGCCGCCGGTCGCCGTGCTGGAGTCCCTGCGCCGCGACGACGGCGGTCCGGACCGTTTCACCCGCTCCGCCGCGGCGGCGTTCGTACGCGGGGTCACGGTCGACCTCGCGGGGGCGCCGCACGCCGCCGCCCACGACGGGCCGGCCGGCACCGGCGACCGGCCCGTGCCGTCAGGCGGCGGCGCGGTCGAGCTACCTACGTATCCGTTCCAGCGCAGGCGCTACTGGCTCGCTTCGACCGGCGCGGGCCGGCCGTCCGGCACGCCTCGTCCGGGTGGCCGCGGCGGTGGGTTGGAAGTCGACTCCGGAGGTGACCACATGACCGGTGACGTGACGCGAGACATCTCGGCCCGGCTGCCGGCAGGTTCGGAAGCGGGCGCGGCGCAGGATGCGGAGCCTGAGCCCGCGGGGTCTGAGAACGCTGGGCCTGGGGACTCAGGGCTTGAGAACGCGGAGACGGACGACGCCGGGCAGGAGCTTCGCGCCCGTCTCGCCGAGCTGCCCGCCGCCGAGCGGCCTGCCCGGCTCATCGAGCTGGTCCGGGCGCAGGCCGCCGCGGTGCTGGGTCACGCCGACACCGACGAGGTCGGCCCGGACAGCGCGTTCTTCGACATCGGGTTCAGCTCGCTGACCGCCGTCGAGCTGCGTAACCGTCTCGCGGCGGCGACCGGCCTCACGCTGCCCGCGATGTTGCTGTTCGACCACGCGGTGCCCCGCGAGGTCGCCGCGTACCTGCTGGACCGGCTGGAGGTCGAGACCCGTGTTTGACGTCGAGGCGTACCTGAAGGCGCTCGACCACCGTGGCCCGGCCGACGCGAGCCTCGAGACGCTGCGCCGCCTGCACCACGCCCACCTGCGGACCGTGCCCTACGACAGCGAGCTGAACTCCACCCGCGGCACGGACCTGTGGAAGGGCGTCGACATCGACGCCGACGCCGTGTTCGACGCGGTGGTCCTCGGCGGCCGTGGCGGGGTGTGTTACGAGCTCAACGGCCTGTTCCGGCGCCTGCTGGCCGAGCTCGGATTCGAGACCGGCGTGTACGCGGCGGCCATCCGGCAGGTCGACGGATCCTTCGGACCGGACCTGGAGCACATCTTCACCTTCGTCCGCCTGGACGACGAGGTGCTCCTCGTCGACGTCGGCTTCGTGGGGCCGTCCTACCTGGAGCCGCTGCTGCTCGGCACGCAGGAACAGCGGCAGTTCGGCACGTCCTTCCGCATCGTCGGCAGCGAGGGCTACCACGTCCTGCAGCGGCGCGGTCGGCGCGGCGACTGGGCCGCCGTGTACCGGTTCCGGCCGGTACCGCGCGACCCCGCTGACTGGTCGGCCCCGTCAGAGGAGCTCACCGCCTTCGCCCGGGCGCTGGCGGGAGCGGGGACGCTCGTGCGCGGCCGGGCGACCCTCTCCGGGCAGCGGATCCTGATCGGCAAGCGGCTGGTGACCGTCGACAACGGGCACGAGGCCATGCGGGTGCTCACCGACCCGGCCGAGCACGCCCGCGTGCTCGGCGACATCCTCCGCCGCCCGCCGGCACCCGCCACCGCGCCCACCGGCGACGCCCGGTGACCGCGTCCGAGCCGGCCGAGGTCGAGGCCGAGGCCGAGGCCGACGTCGTCGTCGTCGGCTACGGGCCGGTCGGCCAGGCAACGGCGATTCTGCTGGCGCGGCGCGGCTGGCGGGTCACCGTCCTGGAGCGATGGCCCCGGCCGTACCCGATGCCGCGCGCGGTCTCCTTCGACGGCGAGTCGGCCCGCATCCTCGCCGCGGCCGGCGTCGGCCCGGCGATGACCGAGTTCGGTGAGCCGTCCCGCGACTACACCTGGCGCAACGCCGCGGGTGACGTGCTGCTGCACGTCGACGTCCCCGAGCGCGGGCGTTCCGGCTGGCCGGACTCGACGTCGATGTACCAGCCGGCGCTGGAGGAGGCGCTCGCGGAGCGGGGCTCCCGCCTGCCGGGCCTGCGGGTGCTGCGCGGGCACCGGGTGGTCGCGCTGGCCGAACGGGACGGCCACGTCGAGCTGACGGCCGTCCTCGACGGCTCGCCGCCGGACCGCACCCGGCGCCTCCGCGCCCGTTGGGTGGTGGGCTGCGACGGCGCGAACAGCTTCGTGCGGACGAGCCTGGGCGTGGAGACCACCGACTTCGCCTACTTCAACGACTGGCTGACCTGTGACGTGGTCCTGCGCGAACCGGCGGTGCACAGGCCCAACAACCTCCAGATCTGCGACCCGGCCCGGCCCCGCACAGCCGTGTCCGCCGGGCCGGGGCACCGGCGGTGGGAGTTCATGCGGCTACCCGGGGAACCGGCCGAGGAGTTCGGCCGGACGGAGTCGGCGTGGCGGCTGCTCGGTCTGTTCGGCCTGCACCCGGGCAACGCCACGCTGGAACGGCACGCCGTCTACACGTTCCAGGCCAGGTACGTCGACCGCTGGCGGGTGGGGCGGGTGCTGCTCGCCGGGGACGCCGCGCACCTGATGCCGCCGTTCGCCGGGCAGGGCATGTGCTCGGGCTTCCGTGACGCGGCGAATCTCTCCTGGAAGCTCGACCTGGTGCTCGCCGGAACCGCCCCGGCTGAGCTGCTGGACACCTACACCCTGGAGCGGCGGGCGCACGTCCAGCACGCGATCGGCATGTCGATGGACCTCGGGCGGGTGATCTGCGAGACCGACCCGGCCGCGGCCCGGGACCGGGACGAGGTCATGATCGCGGTGCGTGCCCGGGGGCTGCGGGAGGACCGCGCGCAGTCCGCCGTCGAGCCGCTGACCGCCGGGTTCCTGCGCGGCGGGGCCGCCGCACGCGGTGGTGGCCCCCAGCGTCCCCCGCAGCCTTCCCGCCCGGGGCGTCCGGGGCCGCCGTCGGTTCCGGTGGGTGACCTCGTGCCGCAGGGACGAGTTCGGGTCGGTGACCGCACCGGGCTGTTCGACGAGTTCGTCGAGCCAGGGTTCGTCCTGCTGGCCACCTGGCCGGCCGGCGGGCATCTCCATCTCCGCCCCGAGACGGACGCCGCTTTTGCGCTTCTGGGCGGACGGCTGGTCAATGTTGTCCCCGCCACCGGTGAGGAGCCTCCCGCCGTCGCGGCCGGGAGCGCGGACGCGAGCGCAAGAATCACCGTCGTCGACGTCGACGACGTCTATCTCCGTTATCTCGCCCTCGCCGGCGCCGATGCCGTTCTGGTGCGGCCGGACTTCTACCTATTCGGCCGTGTCCCGGCGGCGGCACCGCCGGCCGCGGACACCCGGGCCGGCGGGCCGGCGGTACAGCGGTCGGATTCCGTCGAGGAACTCGTCGGTGACCTGCTGGCCGCGCTCGGCGCCCCGATTCCCGTCGGGAAGCATTAGCTGTTCCGTCCCTGGACGGGCCGGGCTCGTCGGGGAAGGGTGCGCCATGGGCTCCCGGGCCGGCAGGAAACGTCCCCGCCAGGAGCATGCGCGGAGCCGTATCCATGCCCCCCACCTGTGCAATGGGGTGAGAATGGGTCCGCAGTTCCCGGCCGGTGGGCCGCGCCCGGCGACGATGGACGGAACCGCCGTGCTCGGCGTCCGCCATGTCCCAGATCCCCCAGTCGGTAATTCGGACATCTGCACCCGGTCGACGTCTCAGTCCGTGGATTTCGCCGGATCACCGAGGTAATCACCGCAGGAATATTGTCCACCCGCCGGTCGCGGCGCGGGCGAAGCCCCGTGTCATGGACAAAACGAGAGGCCGTCAGTGGCACTGGTTGAACGTGACGACATTCTCCGTCAGCTCGACCTTCTCCTGGCGGAATGTACGGCGGGAAGCGGCCGCGTCGTATTGATCGACGGCCCGGTCGGCACCGGTAAGACGGAGCTCGTCCGCTACTGCGGCACCCGGGCCGCCGGCAGCGGCGTGACAGTCCGCGCCGCGACCTGCGCCCGTGCCGAACACGTCCTCCCGCTCGGAGTGGTCGGCCAGCTCCTGCGCGGCCTGCCGGCGGGCGACGGTGAAACCGGCGCCGGCACCGTCTGCACCGGTCCCGACGGTGCGGCCGACCCGGACACCGCCCGCGGCACGGACACCCTGTGCGAGGAGGCGACCCAGGACGGGTGCCGAGGCCGCGAGGCGCGGGCGGACGGGGCGGGCCGGGCGGCCCGCATCGCGGAGCTCCTCGACGTCGGTGCCGCGATCGCCGGCAGGCTGGGGCCGGATCCGGATCGCGAACTGGTCCAGATCCACCAGGAGCTCACGCTCCTCCTCCTCGACCTCAGCAAGCGCGGTCCCGTCCTGCTGTGCATCGACGACGTGCAGTACGCGGACGTCCCCTCCCTGCACTTCCTGCTGCACCTCGTGCGCCGGCTCGGGTCGGCGCGCATCGCAGTGCTGCTAGCCGGTGATCTGGCTTCGCACCCGCTGGACCTGCCGTTCCGCGCCGAGCTCGTCCGGGCGCCCGAGTTCCGGTCGCTGCGGGTCGGCCCGCTCTCGCCCGCCGGCTCCCGCGACCTCCTCGCCGCGGCCACGCCGGTCACTCCGGACCCTTCTGTCACCGACCCGTACCAGGTCACGGGGGGCAATCCACTGTTGCTGACCGCGCTGGTGCAGGACGACCGCGGGTTCGGCCAGCCCGGTCCGGAGGTCTTCGGTCTGGCCCTGCTGAGCTGTCTGCACCGCGGCGAGCCCGTCGCGGTCCAGGTGGCCCGGGCCCTGGCGGTGCTGGAGACGCCGGTGCCCGACGGGGTCGTCGCACCGGACACCGCGACGCTGGCGGGGATGATCGGCGCGGACGTCCCCGCCGCGGCACGCGCCCTCGACGCCATGAATGCCGCCGGGCTCCTCGACGACGGCCGCTTCCGCCACAAGGTCGCCCGGGACGCGGTGCTGGGCGATCTGACGGCGTCCGAGCGGACTGATCTGCACCGGCGGGCGGCGCGGCTTCGCCACCAGCAGGGCGCGCCGGCGGCGACCGTGGCGGCACACCTCGTCGAGGGCAACGACGTGCAGCCCCCGTGGGGAACCGGCGTACTCGTCGAGGCGGCCGAGCAGGCGCTGCTCGACGGGCGGCCCGAGCGGGCCGCCGCCTGCCTGCGGCTCGCGGCCCGGTCCGCCGCCGGTGAGCGGGAACGCGCCGCGATCCGGGCCCGGCTCGCGCATGCCGAGTGGCAGACGAGCCCGGCGGCGGCCGCGCGCCATCTCTCCCCGCTGGTGAGCGCTGCCCACGCCGGCCTGCTGGAACAGCGGACCAACGCGGCCCTGGTACGTCAGCTGCTGTGGCACGGACGCTCGGCCGAGGCCGAGGATCTGCTCGCCCGGATGCGTGCCGTGGCCCAGGCGGAGCCCGAGGACGACGCGGCCGAGGTGCACGACCTGGAGGTCTGGCTCGCCACCGTCCATCCGCCGCTGGCTCGCCGCCGGCGTGGGCCGGCCGCGGGCAGCGCGGTGCCGGCGGCACCGGCGGCGGACTCGTGGCTGCGGTCAGCGGCGCTGCTCGCCGACGCGGTGGCCGCGGGCGGTCACCGGACGGGGCGCGAGCCGGGGCCCTCCGGCATCACCGGCGCTGGTGTGGCCGGCACCGGCCCGGTGGGGTCCGGTCTCGTCGGGGCGGACCGGGCCGAGAGCGCCCTGCGCGATCTGCACCTGGCGCGAGCCGATCCGTGGGCCGGTGAGGTGGCGCTGCTCGCCCTGTTGTTGCTGACCAGGGCTCCGCGCATGGACGCCGCGGTCGCCTGGTGCGAGCGCGTCCTGGCCGATCCCGACCTGGAGGACCAGACCGCGCGGGCGATGGCGACGGCGGTGCGTGGCGCCCTCGCGCTCGAGCAGGGCGATCTGGCGGTCGCCGCCGACCACGCCCGTGCCGCGCTGCGTCGCCTGCCGGCCAAGGCGTGGGGAGTCGCGATCGGCCTGCCGCTGGGCACCCTGGTACTGGCAGCCATCCGGACCGGGGACCTGGAGGAGGCGGCGAGGCAGCTCGTCCAGACCGTGCCCGAGGAGATGGTCGCCAGTCGCTACGGACTGGACTACCTGCACGCCCGTGGCCACTACCATCTCGCCGCGAACCACGCCCACGCCGCGCTCGCCGACTTCCTGGCCTGCGGTGACCTCATCCGCGGCTGGGGCCTCGACGCGGCGGTTCTCGTCCCGTGGCGCATCGGCGCCGCCGAGGCGTGGCTGCGGCTGGGAAACGTGGACCAGGCCCGCCAACTGGCCCAGGAACAACTGGGCCGGCCCGGTGCCACTCGGGTCCGCGGTCTGGCCCTGCGCCTGCTCGCCGCCGCCAGCCCGCCCGGGCGCCGGCTTCAGCCGCTCACCGAGGCGCTCGAGCTCCTCGAGGCCACCGGGGACCGGCTCGGGCAGGCCTACGTCCTGGCGGACCTGAGCCGCGTCCACGATCATCTCGACCAGCGGCGGCGGGCGCGGCTGCTGCTGCGGCGGGCGCTGCACATCGCCACGATGTGCGGTGCGCGACCGCTCGCCCAGGAGCTCCTCGCGATCTCCGGCGACGGCAGAGCTGTCTTCGGGCTCGGTGCCGACCAGGAGATGATCACCGGCCTGACGGACTCGGAGCGGCGGGTGGCGTCACTGGCGGTGATGGGCTACACGAACCGGGAGATCGCGCTGCGGCTCTACGTCACGCCGAGCACGGTCGAGCAGCACCTGACCCGGGTCTACCGGAAGCTCAACGTCAAACGCCGTCAGGACCTCCCCGCCGACCTGTGGACGGACGCCACCCACACCGGTTGACCCGGCAGACCCGGCAGACCCGGCGCGCGGGACGCCCCGCGCGCCGCACCCATCAGACACCTCATGGAGGGATCTTCATGGCGCATCCCACGAGCGCGCTCGCGGCAGAGGTCGGGAAGTTCTACGACCACCTCACGACCTACCAGACCGCGCAGGACGAGGATCTCAACTTCCACTTCGGCTACTGGGACGTGCCGCCCGACGGCACCCCGCCCGCCCCCGGCACGGACGTCGCCGAACTCGAGGCGGCGGCCGAGCGCCTCACCGAGTTGATGATCGAGAAGATCCGGGTCCGGACCGGGGACCGGGTGCTCGACGTGGGATCGGGCTCCGGCATCCCCGCCGTCCGCCTGACCCGGGCTACCGGGGCTTCGGTCGTCGGGATCTCGATCAGCCGGGAGCAGGTGCGGCGCTCGACCGACCGGGCGCGCGAGGAGAACCTCTCCGAGCGGCTGGAGTTCGAGTACGCCGACGCCGCGGAGCTTCCCTTCGGTCCGGATTCCTTCGACGCCGCCTGGGCGCTGGAATCCATCATTCACGTCCCCGACCGCGCCCAGGTGCTGCGGGAGATCACCCGGGTCATCCGGCCGGGCGGCCGTTTCGTCGCCACCGACATCTTCGAGCGGTCGCCGGTCCCGGACGAGAAGCGGCACGCGGTCGACAGCTTCTATTCCGGTCTGCTGCTCGGTCCGAGTGTTCGGTTCGACGACTATCCGGCGCTGCTGCGCGGGGCGGGGCTGCGCCCGCTGGAACTCATCGATGTCAGCGACCAGGTGATCGCGCGGTCGTTCCAGCTGCTCGCCGAGCGGATCCGCCGGGACAGGGAGAACCTCGACGACCTGCTCGGCGACGAGCTGTACCAGCGTCTCGCCAGCACGGGTGTGGACGGGCTCCGTGAGATCGGCTACCTCGTCGTGGTGGCCGAGCGTCCGGCCGAGTAACGACCCGCCCGGCGAAAGAGGGGGTTCTTAGGGGAGTTTTCCGGCCGTCGGCCGGTGCCACCATTCTGCAATGTCCCCTTTTTCTCGTCCGCGGCTTTCCGGGAACGCCCGGACCATGTGGGCGTATCCGTTCAGGGCCGAACCACCGGGGCGGCGGCCCCGCCGGCGGGTGCGGCTCGTCCGCGCCACCGCGGCGGCCGTCGCGGCCGGTCTGCTCGGCAGCGCCGTGACCGCCTCGCCGGCTCTCGCGGCCGCACCGGCCGAGACAGCCGCACCGCCCGAGACTGGGGCGGCCTCCGAGACGGCCGCGGCCTCCGAGACAGCCGGTTCCCCGCGGGTGACCGTCACCGACGTGGGCGCGCCGGACCGGCTGGCCACGAACCTGTTCCCCGAGGACCTCAACGACGCAGGCGTCGTCACGGGCTACGGCCTGCTCGGCGGCCCGCAGCCCTTCCAGGCGTTCACCTGGGCCGACGGCACGCTCACCCCGCTGAACGCGCCGAGCGCCGACCCGGGGGCGTTCAGCTTCCCGGTCGCGCTGAACAACAACGGCCAGGTCGTCGGCTTCACCACCGTCGGCGGGACGGCGCACTCGCTGCGCTGGGACGGCGCGGACCCGACCGACATCTCCGCCGCCGGCGGGAACAGCCACCCGCTCGCCGTCAACGACGCCGGCCAGGTCCTGTTGACCGAGGGCGGCGCTGCGGCGCTGTGGACCGCCGGCAGCCGGGTCGCGGTCGCGCCGTTCCCGGTCACGAACGCCGTGGGCCTCAACGGTTCGGGGCAGGTGTTCGGCACCGGCCGGGCCGCGGGCGCCGACGCCACCGACCGCGCCTTCGTCTGGACGCCGACCGCGACCACCGACATCGGCCCGTTCGGGCTCACCACCACCACGACCGACCTCAACGACAGCGGCCAGCTGATCGGGTACGGCGCCCTGGCACAGAGCCCCAACCGCACCCATTCCTTCGTCTGGACCCCCGCGCGGGCCGGCTGGCCGGCTGCCCTCACCGACCTGGGCACCCTGGCCAACCTGGAGACCGAGACGCGCGACATCAGCAACTCCGGCCACATCGTCGGGCGCAGCGGCACCGGCTCCGGCTGGCACGCCGTGCGCTGGCAGGGCGGCCGTCTCGTCGACCTCGGTGTCCTGCCCGGCGGGACGTCCAGCGAGGCGCTCGCCGTCAACGAGACCGGACAGGCTGCCGGCTGGGGCGTCGCCCGCGACGGGCGGCCACATGCCATCCTCTGGAAAAGGGACCGCCCGATCGACCTCGGGGTGCCCGCCGGTTTCACCCAGAGCTTCGCAATAGACATCAACGCCGCCGGCAGGGTGCTCGGCTACGCGATCGACGAGACAGGCGGCGTCCACAGCTTCGTCTGGACGGTGACCGGCGGATGACCGACACGGACAGCGCCGCCGCGCCGGACGGATCGGCGCCGCAGGGATACGGCCCCGGCCGGGGCCCCGGCGCGCTCGCGCTCACCGACGGTGAGCTGAGCCGGATCCTCACCAACCACCAGATGGGCGCGCTCGCGTCGAACAAGCGGGACGGCCATCCGCACCTGTCGACGGTCGCCTACAGCTGGGACCCCACGGAACGCACGATCCGGATCAGCACCACCGAGGACCGGCTGAAGGTGCGCCTGCTGCGGCGTGACCCGCGCGCGGCGCTGTACGTGACCGCGCCCGACTACCTGTCGTTCGCGGTGGCCCAGGGCACGGTCGAGCTCTCCGCGGTGAGCTCGGTGCCGGGCGATCCCGCCGGGCGCGAGCTGCTCGCCCTGCAGCCACCGTTCGCCGACCCGGCGCTGGAGGCCGAGTTCCTGCGGAACATGGCGGCCGACCGCCGGCTGGTCATCCGGCTGCGCGTCGGCCGGCTGTACGGCACGGCGCTCGACATTCCCGCGCCACCCGCCTGACCTTCACGGCCGCGCCCTCCCGCCGACCGACCAGGCGATAAGACAGGGGAGTCACAGGGGTGACCGGGTGGGTTCCCCCGCTGGTACGTTCCGGAAATGGGTGTGACACTCGACGACAAAACACGGTCGTGGCTGGACGCGCAGAACCTCCCGGTCATCGCAACGGTGAACGACGACGGAAGTCCGCACTCCTCGATAATCCTGGTGAAACGGGACGAGGACGATCAGCTGTATTTCGTGACCCACGTCGGCCGGCGCACGGAAAGGAACATCTCCCGTGACCCGCGGGTCAACCTGTCGCTCTACCCCCGGGACGACCCCTACACCTCGGTGGAGATCCGCGGGGTGGCCGAGGTGCTCGACATCGACGGGAACAAGCTGGCCGACGAACTCACCCTGAAGTATCTCGACGAGCTGCACGACGTCGACGACAACACCCGGGTGGCCATCCGCTTCACCCCGCAGAAGGTGATTCACTTCCCCGACCCGAAGAACCCGCCGCCGCGCCCCCGCCCGCAGCAGTAGGGTCGGCACCGGTAACGGGTGTGAACGGAGCGGGAACACACTTCCGGAGAATGGTCCCGAGATGACGCGCTATCTGTTCGGGCGGTTCCTGCAGGGGGCCTTCGTTCTCTGGGCCGCGTTCACGCTCTCGTTCGTCGTGCTGTACGCGCTGCCGAGCGATCCGGCGGCGATCATGATCGGGCCGAGTAACTCCCTCACCCCGGCCGAGCTCGCGGCCCGCCGGCACGAGCTCGGCCTGGACCGGTCCCTGTTCGAGCAGTACTTCGGGCGGCTGGGCGACCTCCTCCACGGCGACCTGGGCCGGTCGGTGCAGTCCGGTCAGCCGGTGCGGGAGCTGATCGGGGACGCCCTGCCGCAGACCGCCGCCATCACGGGGCTCGGCCTGGTGGTCGGGGTGGCGCTCGGCGTGGGCCTGGCGGTCGCGGCGACGCTGACCCACCGGCGCTGGTTGCGCCAGACGCTGCTCACCCTCCCCCCACTCGGCGTGGCCGTCCCGAGCTTCCTCGTCGGGCTCCTGCTGCTGCAGTGGTTCTCGTTCCGGTGGCAGCTGTTCCCGGCCATCGGCAACAGCGGCTGGCGCAGCCTGGTGCTCCCCGCCGTCACGATCTCGCTGCAGCCCGCCGCCCTGATCGCGCAGCTGCTGGCGCGGAGCCTGGACAACGAGCTGCGGCAGAACTACGTCGACCTGGCCAGGGCGAAGGGCGCCGGACCGGCGCGGGTGAACGTCCGGCACGCGCTGCGCAACGCCGCGCTGCCGGCGCTGACCATCGCCGGCATCCTGGTCGGCGGACTGCTGGCCGGCGCGATCGTGGTGGAGGTCGTGTTCTCCCGCAACGGCCTCGGCCGGATCTCCCAGGCCGCGGTCGACAGCCAGGATCTGCCGGTGGTGCAGGGCGTGGTCCTGCTCGGCTCGGCGGTCTTCGTCGCCGTCAACCTTCTCGTCGATCTGCTCTATCCGCTGCTCGACCCCCGCATCGCCCGGGACGGGGGCGCGGCCCGCCGCGCTCCGGAGGCGGTCGCGGTCGGTCCGGCCCCGTCCGTAACGTGATCCCCGGAGGTCTCCGAAGGTGAAGTTCATCGGCCTGTCGGCACTCGCGCACTCGCCGGACCTGGAGACCGGCCGGCTGCCGTCGGAAACCGAGGTCGTGCGCCGCGCGGTCGAGACGGCTGTCCTGTTCGAGGAACTGGGATTCGACGGCTTCGGGTTCGGTGAGCGCCACCACCCGCCGTTCCTGTCGACGTCCCCGACCGTCCTGCTGGGCCACATCGCCGCGCTGACGTCCCGGATCCGCCTGTTCACCGGCGTCACGCTGCTGTCAGTGCTCGACCCGGTCCGCGTCGCGGAGGACTACGCGACCATCGACCACCTTTCCGGCGGCCGGGTCGAGTTGATCATCGGCAAGGGTTCCGGCCCCAGGCAGGCGGAGCTGTTCGGGCTGACCCGCGACCAGCAGCGCGACGCCCTCAACGAGAAGTTCCGCCTCCTGCACCGGTTGTGGACCGAGCGTGACGTGAGCTGGCGCGGGACCACCCGCCCGCCACTGGACCGGGTGACCACGCTGCCCCGGCCGGTGCCCCGCCCCGGCGGTGCCCGGCCGCGCATCTGGCACGGCGGCGGCACGTCCCCCGACTCGGTCGACCTCGCCGCCGAGTTCGGCGATCCGGTGATGTTCTCCAACGCGTCCGCGCCGACGGAGAAGTACACCTGGCTGTCCGACCACTACACGCAGCGCTGGGAGGCCTACGGCCGCGACCCGGCCGCGCTCTACACCGGCGCGGGGACGACCGCCTACTACAGCGCGCCCACCTCCCAGCAGGCGCTGGCCGACTTCCGGCCGATCTTCGAGGCGCGGCTGCGGGCCCAGAGCGGCATCGGCATGCCGCCGGACTTCCCGACCCTGGAGGACTTCGTCGAGCGCAGCTCGGCGCTCATCGGCAGCCCCGCGCAGGTCATCGAGAAGGTCGAGCGCGACGCCGGCCTGCTCGGGAACAGCGCGCTGATCTTCAGTGTGGAGGCCGAGGGGCTCAGCCACGACCAGCGCCGGGCCAGTTTCGAGCTGTTCGCCACCGACATCGCGCCCACGCTGCGGACCTCCGTCCCCGACCCGCCGTGGCCCGCCCAGTGACCGCGGGCCCGCGGTGACCTCCGCCCCGCGGGGCGGCGCGGGCGGGGGATACCGCGTCGCGGTGGACGTCGGCGGGACCTTCACCGACCTCGTCCTGCGCCGCCCGGACGGGACGGAGGCCGTCCACAAGACGAGCTCGACGCCGGGGGACCCGGCTCGGGCCGTCATCGCCGGGCTCACCGCGCTGGCCGCCGCCGAGAGGCTGGCGCCGCACGAGCTGCTCGGCCGCACCGAAACCATCGTCCACGGCACGACGATCACCACCAACGCCCTGATCACCGGATCGGGCGCGTGTACGGGGCTGGTCACGACCGCCGGTCTGCGCGATGTGCTCCCGGCCCGGCAGGGCAGCCGCGAGGACCAGTTCGCCTCGAAGTCCGCCCCGCCGCCGCCTCTGGTGCCCCGCCGTCTCGTCATCCCCGTCCGCGAGCGGGTGGACCGGACGGGCGCCGTGGTGACGCCACTGGACGAGTCCGACGTGCGCCGCGCGGCCGGGCGGCTGCGCGCCGCCGGGGTGGAGGCCGTGGCGGTGAGCTTCGTCTTCTCCTACCTGTTCGACGGGCATGAGCGGCAGGCCGCGGCGATCCTCGCGCAGGAGCTGCCGGGGGTGTTCGTCACCACGGCCTCCCGGCTCGTCCCGCAGGTGCGGATGTTCGAGCGGACCACGACCACCGCGCTCAACGCCTACGTAGGTCCCGTCCTGCGCGACTACCTCGACGGGCTCGCCCACCGGCTGGCGGAGCTCGGCTACCGGGGCCGAGTTCTGATCATGCAGTCGAACGGTGGTGTCGTCGGGCTGGAGCAGGCCGCCGACCGCGCCGTCGAGACGTTGCTCTCCGGGCCGGCGGGCGCGCCGGCGGCGGTCGCCGAGATCGTGCGCGCTCTCGGCAGGCGGGGGTCCCGGCCGCCCGACGCGATCATGATCAACACCATCACGATCGACATGGGAGGTACGAGCTTCGAGGCGAGCCTGGCCCGCGGCGGGCACACCGAGACCACCAGCAGCGGCTCACTGGCCGGGCATCCCGTCTGCCTGCCCGCCCTGGACATCAGCACCGTCGGCGCGGGCGGCGGGTCGGTGGCCTGGGTGACCGCGGGCGGGCTGCCGCGGGTCGGCCCGCGCAGCGCCGGGGCGGCGCCGGGCCCGGCGAGCTACGGCCGCGGCGGCACCGAGCCGACCGTGACCGACGCCGACCTGCTGCTCGGCTACCTCGACCCGGACGGCTTCAGCGACGGGATCACGCTCTCGCGGGATGCGGCGGCCCAGGCCGTCGGCGCGCTCGCCGAGCGCCTCGGGACCTGGGGTTCCGCCGGTCAAGATCCTGCCGCCAGGGGTGCGGACGGCGCGGTGATCGAGGCGGCCGCCGGTGTGCACCGCGCGGTGAACGCGGCGATGGCTGACAGCCTGCGGCTGCTGACCGGGCGCCAGGGCCTCGACCCGCGGCGGTTCGCGCTGGTCGCCGGCGGCGGCGCCGGGCCCCTGCACGCCGTCGAGATCGCCCGTGAGCTCGGAATTCCGCTGGTCGTCGTCCCGGCCGGTGCTTCCGTCCTGTGCGCCCGCGGGATGCTGCGGACCGACCTGGTGCGCCACTACGTGACGACCGTCCGCCCCGACCCGGATGACCCGGGCGTGCCGCCGGCCCCGTCGGCCCTGGACGCGGCCTTCGGTCGGATGGCCGCCGAGGCGCTGGACGACCTGCGACCCCACCTGGCCGGGCCGGGCCGGGTCGGGTTCACCAGGAGCGCGGACGTCCGCTACGCCGGCCAGGTCCACGAGATCCCCGTTCCCTTCGCGGACCACGCCGGACCCGGCGCCGGGCCGGCGGACGGCGAAGAGAAAGGGGATCATGCCGCCTCCGCGGAGCAGGCCGGGTCGGTGCTCCCGCGTACCGATGACGCCGCGCTGGCGGATCTCCTCGAGCGGTTCCACGACGAGCACGAGCTGCGCTACGGGTACCGGCGCCCGGAGCTCGCGGTGGAGATCGTCAACCTCCGCCTGGCCGCCCGCGTCCCAGCTCTCCCGCCCGCCCCGGCCGGTTCGTTCCACCCCCCACCCGCGGCGCCGCCCACGGCCGCGCCCCCCGCGGCGGCGCGCCGGCGCGCGGTGTGGTTCGACGGCGGTTTCCGCGAGGTGGACGTCCACGACCCGGCGACGCTGCGGCCCGGCAGCCCCCAGCAGGGCCCGGCGCTGGTGGCGCATCCGGCGAGCACCGTGGTCGTCCCGCCCGGACACGCCTTCGAGCTGACGGAGGACGGAACCGTCCTGGTCTTCGCGGCCACCGACACCGCGGACGCCGTCCTGCACCGGCTCGGGCTCGCGAGCACGGGCGCCCTCGGCGTCGCGGTGGCCGGATGACCGGCGCGGACCCGGCACTGGCCGGGATCGTCGACAACCGGCTGCACGCGATCGCCGAGCAGATGGCGCAGGCCATGCTGCGTTCCTGCCGGTCGATGGTGTTCCAGAGCCGGGACTTCGTCACCGGGATCTTCACCGCGCGGGGCGACTGGGTCGCGACGAAGGACTACATCCCCGTCCTGGCCGGTTCGCTGCCCAGCGCCCTGGCGGGCGTGACCGCGCGGTTCGCCGCCGAGTTCGCGGCCGGTGACCTGCACGAGGGCGACGTGTTCGTCCTCAACGACCCGTACCACGGCAACAACCACCCGCCGGACATCACGATCATGAAGCCGGTGTTCCACCGGGGCGTGCACCGGTTCTGGACCGTGACGAAAGGGCACCACGCCGACACCGGTGGCGCCGTCGTCGGCTACAACCCGTACGCCCGGGACTGCTGGGAGGACGCGCTGCGCATCCCGCCCGTCCGGCTCCACCACCGCGGACGGCGCCAGCGGGACGTCTGGGATCTCATCCTGCTGAACCTGCGGCTGCCGGACGTCGTCGAGGCCGACCTGGACTGCCAGATCGGCGCCGCCACGCTCGGCGAGCGCGAGCTGGTCGCGCTGCTGGACGCCTACGGCGTCGAACCGGTCGAGGAGGCCATCGCCTACCAGCTCGACGCGTCACGCCGGCACATGCGGGCCGAGATCGGGCGGCTGCCGGACGGCGTGTTCAGGTCGGTGCGCCATCTCGACGACGGGGGAGCGCACCACCGCGAGCCGATCGCGGTGCGCCTGGAGCTGACCATCCGCGGCGAGTCGGCGCTGTTCGACTTCACCGGCTCCGACCCGCAGGTCGTCGGCTACGCGAACTCCACCCCGGCGAACACCGCCGCCGCGGTCCTCATCGGCCTGCTCGGGGTCACCGATCCCACCCAGCGCCGAACCAGCGGCGCGCTCGCGGCCCTCGACATCCGCACCACCCCGGGCACGATCGTGCACGCCGTCGAGCCGGCCGCGACGTCGCTGTGCACGCTGACCGCCTGCGAGACGATCGTCGAGACGGTGTGGGAGGCCGTGGGGCAGGCCGACCCGACGGTGACGAACGCGGCCTGGTGCCGCGGCTACACGTTCGCGGCCATGGGGGTCGACGCGCGCACCGGCCGGCCGTTCGCCGTCACCGGCGCGATGAAAGGCGGCTCGGGCGCCACCCACGGTTTCGACGGCTGGGACGCCGTGGGCCCGCCGGTGGCGATGGGTGGCGGCCGGGAGATCGACGTCGAGCTGCACGAGCTGACCGCGCCGACCACCGTGCTCAGCCAGGAGTACGAGACCGACTCGGCCGGCGCCGGCCGGTGGCGCGGCGGCCTCGGTGCGGTGTCACGCTGGCGAATCGACCAGGACGACCTGTCCGTGCTGTGCATCGGATCGGGCGCCCTCGACCTGACAGCGCCGTTCGGCACCGCGGGCGGGGCGCCCGCCCCCGCCAACCGCGGCATCGTCCACCACGCCGACGGGCGGATCAGTCACCCCCCGACGAACTCCCTGCTACGGCTCGACCGCGGGGACGTGGTTGAGATCCACACCTCCGGCGGAGGCGGCTTCGGTGACCCCCTCGACCGACCCGCCGACGCGGTCGCCGCTGACGTCCGCGACGGCCTGGTCTCGTGGACGGCCGCACGGGAGGCCTACGGCGTCATCCTCGACCCGGCGACCGGCGAACCAGATGCCGTCGAGACGCGTGCCCGCCGCGCGGCAGCGAGGCCCCCGCTCGCCTGAGGAATCCCCTCGGCGCCTGTCCTGAATATTGGCTGTGTGAGCCACGTGTTCCTGTTCGCCTACGGCGGGTTCGCCGGCCGGTTCGTCTCCTGGGCCGCCGGTGT
Source organism: Frankia sp. Mgl5 (assembly GCF_023242985.1). Taxonomy (NCBI): domain Bacteria; kingdom Bacillati; phylum Actinomycetota; class Actinomycetes; order Frankiales; family Frankiaceae; genus Frankia; species Frankia sp. Mgl5. Next base: position 22,232 of record NZ_JALKFY010000803.1, read on the forward strand.
CGTGAAGACCACCGTCGAGATCGTCCGGAAGAAAGAAGGCCAGAAAGGCTTCCAGTCGCTCCCGAAACGCTGGGTCGCGGAACGCACCCTGAAGAACATCAAGATTCAGGACAGGCTCTCAGACTGTTCGAATCACGTGCGCCAATGCAAGAAATACTACGACCAGGAGAAACATCGTGAGGACAATAAGCCCCAAGAAATCATCCCACCAGTCCGCGAGAAATGCTATGGTCACGAGAGTGGCTACGAGTGAAATAGGCCCCAGGAATTCATCCCACCAGTCCGTCCATCGTTCCAGGGCCAGTAGCAGGAGGCCGAATGCCACGGGAAATCCGATTACCGTCAGCATGGAGTAGGCGGGCAATCTCCAAGAGCTTGACGCGGTTATCTTCGCCCACGCCGCGAAGGAGCTAAGGAAGATAAGTGTTGCCAGCGAGGCCCCGACGGCGGCCCCGCCCCCCTTGAGGGAATTGAGGAGACGGTCAGCCACGGCCGGGTGGCGATGGGCCGGCGCATCGCCTTGCTGTGATGGGTGTTCAGGTTGTCCCAGACCAGCACGACCGGACCGCCAAGTGGGCTGATGTGCGCCATCGAGGAGCCGGGCGTAGTCGGCCTCGGTGAACCCTTTCTGTTCGTGGGCGCGGCCGTGGTGCAGCCGGGTCCGGTAGATCAGCCGCGGGGGCTGGCCTGGTCGGGTGCACAGCAGCCCGGCGAGGGAGACCCGTCCCGACCCGGAGGTGGTAGACCCGAACCTGCGGGGTGTGGCCACGCCGACCCCGGGTCCGCCCGTGGGGCGGTCTCAGTCCTTGGCCGGCTTCGTCTTCGAAGCACACCCAGGCCCCCAGCCTGGCCGCGGTTCTTTTACCGCGTCCCACTGGCCCCTTCCTCCACTCGCTGATCATCTTGTCGTTGTGGTGGATGAGACCTCTGTGAAGGTCGCCGGCCGCCGCTTCTTCGTCCAGGCTCTGTTCCATGGGCGGCGGCCGGTCGAGGCCACCACGGACAGGGCCCCGGTCCACCCACGGCTCCTCGACGAGCTGCTCCCCGAAGCCTGCCACGTCGACGCCACCCGGGAGAACAACCGGATCGAGGCCGATCACGGCTGGTTGAAAGTCCGGCTTCAGCCGATGCGCGGCCTGAAACGGCTGCGGCCCGTCCAGACGATCAGCGCCGGGCACGTTCTGATCCAGAACACCCGCCGCGGCCACTACGAGCTCGCCGTCGACACCAATCCGAGGCTGCGGCTGGCCGCCGCGATCACCGAACTCGCCGCCGCTGTCTGACCGCCGGTCACCGTGGCCGCTGGCATGTCCCGCTTCCTCGGAACGCAACAGTGTCAGCAGCAGTCCCACGGGCAGCAGCCACCGCCGTAGCCTTACTACGACAGAACCGGGAAGGTCGTCAGCGCCGCGGGTACCGCCGACTGCTGGGCATGGTCGCCGCGGCCGGGGCGGACCTGCCACGCGGACGGATTCTCCCCGGCGTCTGCCAGTACGCACAGCGCGATCGCCTGCAGCTTCTCCGTGGCTGCCTCGACTGTCAGCGCGTCCACTGTGGCCGAGAAGCCCACGTGGGCAGTCCGAAGAGACAGGCCGACACCCTGGTCTTCCACATCGCTCCGGCCATAGAAGACCTCTGTCAGACCGTTGATCCGCCGGTCGAGACCCGGTGTGTTGCCGGTAGTCAGTGTCACCCCGACGTAATGGCCGGGGGTCCTCACGCCGCCCTCCCGTGGTTGTCCAGGTGCTCGATCGCCTGGACCGACATGTGAGCGCTGCGGGCAGCGTCGTCGACGTCCACGTTCCCCCCGAGGCCGCTTCGTTCTATCCGGTGACATCGCAGCATCGGCGCTGGTCGGAGGCTTGTCGACCCAAAGCAAGCAGCGTTGTGGGGCGGTTGCGGCAACAACTGCACAGAGTCGAACAACCTGGACAGGCAACCCAGATCGCCTGAAACCATCACACCCTGACCAGCCTGGCCGCCGACATCCTGGCCGGGTGACCGCGGCATTCAGGGACCCTACCGACCTGGCGCACCGAGTTGCACTCCCCGGCGCGTCATCCGACCAGGTGCTCAGCCTCGTCGGCCCCGTATCCGCCGGCCGGCCAGGAGCCGCTGTTTCACCTCGTCGGCGAGCAACAGCGTGACGTGCTCCGCTTCGAAGGTTCGGAGCTGCCCGTGGTGTCCCCGGTGACTCCTGCGGGCCGCTGCCTCGGCGAACAGCTCGGCCATCCAGCCCGGCTGGTTCGCCGGCCATGGCCCGCCACCGCCGCCTGACCGCCGGCCGGCCGGGCCGTTGGCATACCTCGCTTCCTCCGAACACAACGCTGCCACCTGGGGAGATACCCTGTCCGTGGCGCGGTGTGGGGGTGTCCAGATGGTCTCCCAGTGGGTGACCCCGAGCCGGGATCTGCCGGCGGCGGTGGTGCGACCGGAGCTGCTTCATGTGACGGAGCAGACCCGGATCACTCGGCTGGTGTCTCCGACTGGACGTGTGATCCGAAAGGAACTGCTGGGACCAGACGCGCAGCGGCGGTTGCGGCATGAGGTCGAGATCCTCGGGCGGCTGTCGGGAGTCGAGGGGGTCGCGCACCTCGCTGCCGGGGCCGTGGAGTACGCGGGGTCGATCCTGCTGGCCGATGTCGATGGCACGGCGCTGTCCGAGCGGGCGACTCCACTGGATCCGGCCGAGCTGGTCGCGCTCGCCGAATCGCTGGCGCGGGCCGTCGCCGGGATGCATCACCGGGGTGTGGTACACCGGGACATCTGCCCGGCGAACATCGTGGTGAGCAAGGACCTGGGAGTTCTCTGCCTGATCGACTTCGCGCTCGCCGCGCCTCTCTCGTCGGTCCGGCCAGAGTTCACGCACCACGGGGCAACTGTCGGGACGGTGCCGTACCTGGCGCCGGAACAGACCGGGCGGACCGGCCGCCCGGTCGACCAGCGAGCTGACCTGTACGCGCTCGGGGCCACCTTGTACGAGCTGGCTACCGGCGCGCCGCCGTTCGGCACGGACAACCCAGTCCGGATCATTCATGACCATCTCGCTCGGATCCCGCTCCCGCCTGGAGCGGTGAATCCGTCGGTACCGCCCGGCCTGTCGAACATCATCACGCACCTGCTGGAGAAGGAACCCGACGACCGCTACCAGAGCGCTGACGGGTTGGTGCACGATCTCACCCTGGTACGGCGCGGCGCGGCGGCGGTGCATCCTGGCGAGCATGATTTTCTGACGCGTCCGCTGACGCCGTCGCGGCTGTCCGGGCGCGCCCGGGAGGTCGACGAGTTGGACGCGGCGTTCGCCGAGGCCGTGACCGGACGTTCTCACGGGGTTCTCGTCGGTGGTGCGCCGGGCGTGGGTAAGACATCCCTGGTCAATGAGCTGCGGCCGATAGCGGCCGGCGTCGATGGCTGGTTCGTGGCCGGCAAATTCGACCAGTATCGCCGTGACCAGGAGTACGACGGGGTCCGGCAGGCGCTGCGTGCGCTGGGCCGGCTGCTGCTGGCCGAGCCGGACGACTACCTGGCCCAGGTGCGGGACCGGATGTTGCGGGCGTTGGGACCCAACGCCGGCCTGGCCGCCGCCACCGTGCCGGAACTGGCGATGCTGCTGAAGGTCCGCCCGGAGCCAGGCGATCCGATGACCGCACAGGTACGAGCTCCACGTGTCGCAGTCGAGATGCTACGCGCCGTTTCCTCCCGGAAGCGACCAGTGGTGTTCTTCGTCGACGACCTGCAGTGGGCCGGGCGGACGCCGCTGGGCTTCTTGGACCTGGTGTTCGCCGGCGAGGAGCAGATCGCGGGCCTGCTGCTGGTCGGCGCCTACCGGGAAAGCGAGATCGACGCCGCTCATCCACTGACGCCGATGCTCGCCCGCTGGCGTCACCAGGCGGTCGGGCCCCGCCACCTGCGGTTGGGTGACCTGCCGCCAGCGGGGCAGGCGGCCTTGGTGGCTGACCTGCTGCACCTGCCCCCACCGCCCGCCACCGAGCTGGCACAGATGATTGCGCCATCGGCCCGGGGAAATCCGTACGACATCGTGGAGCTGCTCAACGCGCTGCGTCACGACAGGGTACTGACCCTCGACGGGAATGGGTGGCGATGGGACTGGGAGGCCCTGCGCCGCCGGCTCGACCGGGTGGATGTGACAGAGCTGCTGGCCGCTCGGGTGGCCGCGCTGCCGCCGGCCACCGCGGAGGTGCTCACGGTGATGGCCTGCCTGGCGGGCCAGGTGGAGCTGGACCTCCTCGTTGCCGCGACTGGGCTGCCGGCGGACGAGGTCGAGCGGCGGCTCGCCCCCGCGTTAGGCGACGGCCTACTGGTGCTGGAGCCCGACGGCCGGCAGAGCGTGCGGTTTCACCACGATCGGACGCGGGAGTCCGTGCTGGGCGGTCGCGCCGCGCAGGACCAGGGCGCGAGGCGGTTGCGTCTGGCACGGCGCCTGGCCGACCGGCCCGAGTTCTTCGCCGTGGCGGCGGAGCAGTACCTGCCTGTAGCTGATGCCGTGCATGGGACCGAGGAACGGAAGCGGGTGGCCGGACTCTTCCGGCACGCCGCTGAGGAAGCGAAACTGCTGAGCAACTACTTACTGGTCGAGCGGCTCCTGACCGCGGCGGTCGAGATCATCGATCCGGCTGACACCGACCAGTTGATCGCAGTCCACACCGACCGGCACGCCGCCCTGTACAGCCTCGGCAGGCTGGAGGAGGCGGACGACACGTATCAGACGATCAGCCGGTTGTGCACTCACCCGGTTCAACTCACGGCCGCCACAGTGGTGCAGGTCAGCAGTCTCACCAACCGGGGACGCGGTGGCGAGGCGATGCGGCTCGGCCTCGACCAGCTGCGGCACCTCGGCATATCCGTCCCGGACGAGAACGATCTCGATGCGGAGATCGACCGCGGACTCGACGCGCTCTACCGATGGATCGACACGACCGGCGAGTCCGACGACCTGCACCGACCGGGCATCACGGACCAGTCCCGGCTCAGCACCATAAAGCTCGTCAACCGGCTCATGCCCGCGGCCTTCTTCTGCGACCAGGCGATGATGGCCTGGCTGACGATCAAGACACTGGAGGTCTGGGCATGGCACGGCCCGGATCGCGTTCTGCTCGGCCCGGCCGGCCACATCGCGATCGTGACCATCGTCCGCAGGGGCGACTACCGCACCGGGCACCGCATCCTGCGGCGAATCCTGGCGGTCGGTCAGGCGCTCGGCTATGAGCCTGACGTGTGGCAGGCGCAGTTCGTGTATGTGATCACTGCCGGCCACTGGTTCGCGCCCCTCGAGGACAATCTGTTCGAGGGCCGTCGCGCGCTGGAGGGACTTGTCCTGAGCGGTGATCTCCAGAACGCATGCTGGGCCCACTACGCACTGTTGTACGACCTGTTGGACTGCGCGCCGTCTCTTGATGTCTTCGCCGCTGAGGTCGACGAGGCACTGGCGTCCGCGGCCCGCACCGGCAATGGACATGCCGAGACGATATTTCGAATATTTCGCCGACTGGTACGAGTGATGCGAGGCGAGTCCGTCGAATCGGCGGCCGACGAAGCGGCCGAGCTGAGCATACTGGCCGCGGACCCGTTCGCCGTCGCCAACCTGCATGTGACCCAGGCGCTCGCCGCAGCCGTTCTCGGTCATCCGGTCGATCTGACCCGGCATGCGGCCGCGGTGATGCCCTTCAGGTCAATGGTCGGAGCGAACTATGCGATGGCGGTGGCGCGGGTGCTGCTTGCCCTGGGCATGGCGGCGCAGATTCGTGCGGCAGGAGCGGAGCGGCATGACACAGACCTCGCCGAGCTCGACGAGCTGGTCGAGTGGCTGGCCGCACGTGCGGTCGACGCGCCGGCCAACTTCCTGCACCTGTTGCGCATGGTGGAGGCGGAGCGGGCGTGGGCTGTCGGAGACTTCCGCGAGGCGGCGTACACGTTTGACGTGGCGCAGAGAGAGGCTTCTGTACGGGCGCGCCCGTGGCACCGGGCACTGATCCTGGAACGCGCTGCACGCTTCTACCTGGCCCACGGCATGGATGAAGCCGGCCACACGCTTCTGGCGGCCGCCCGGCGCCAGTACCTGGACTGGGGCGCGACCGCGAAGGTCAGCCAACTCGACTGGGCCCACCCGACGCTACGAACCGAACCCGCCCGCGAACCGGTCGTTCATCCACCGGCGGCGCCATCCGCGCGACGCTCGACCGTCGCTACCGGCACCGTCGATCTGCTCGGCGTCGTCGCGGCATCCCAGGCACTCAGCTCGGAGACCAGCATCGAGGGCCTCCGGGCAAGGGTTGTGGGGATCCTGTCGGAGATGACCGGTGCCACCGGCGTCCACCTGCTGTTGCGTAGGCAGGAACAAGACGGGTGGTTGGTGCCGACCGGTGCCGGTGGCACCGTCCCGCTCCGGGAGGCCAGCCGGCAGCGTCTGTTGCCCGCCTCGGTCATCCGATATGCCGAGCGCACCCACAAACCTGTGGTCGTCGCCAACGCCACCCGCGACGACCGGTTCCGCCGCGACCCCTACCTCCTCGACTTCGACCGCTGCTCACTGCTTGCCATACCCATCATGATCCGGGGCCATCTGCAGGCGATGCTGCTATTAGAGAACCGACTGATCCGTGGCGCGTTCTCCACCGAACGCCTCGAAGGAATCATGCTCATCGCCGGACAGCTCGCGGTCTCGCTCGACAACGCCATGGTCTACGCCTCGCTGGAACGCAAGGTCACCGAACGAACCGGGCAGCTCGCCGCTACCAACGAACGACTCGCCGCCGCGAACCACCAGCTGGAACAGCTCTCGGTCACCGATCCGCTGACAGGGCTGGCCAACCGGCGACGCCTCGAAGAGGCCCTGGACGTCGAATGGCGCCGGGCCCAGGAACACGTGGCACCCATCGCTCTGGCGATGGTCGACATCGACCACTTCAAGCTCTACAACGACCACTTCGGACACGCCTCCGGTGACCGGTGCCTTCAGCGGGTCGCGGCATGCCTGGCCGAGAACACCGGTGACACCCTTCTGGTCGCCCGCTACGGGGGGGAAGAGTTCACCGTCGTGATGCCCGACACCGACTCGGACGCTGCCGCCCGGCTGGCCCGACGCCTCTGCTCCGCCGTCGAGGAACTGGCCGAACCACTCCCTCTGGTGGTAGAGCGCATCATCACTGTGAGCATCGGCGTGACCGCGGCCATCCCCACTCCCGACGACGGCGTGGCGGCGTTCGTCGAACTCGCCGATGCCGCGCTGTACCAAGCAAAAGACGGCGGCCGCAACCGGGTCCGAATGATCCCGTTTCCGGCGGACAACGGACGCGGGGAAAAACCGCCTGGTCAGGTGGCCTGGGGGTGCGATCCCCCCGGGCCACCCGACCATCCTCCACCCGGCCCCCGTCCCAACACCCGGATGGCGGAACCAGGTTACTGACTGTGACTCGTGTCAGGAGATCGTGATGGCGCGCTCGGGGCAGTTGGCGGCGGCCTCGCGTGCTCCGACCTCATACTCCGTCGGCAGTTCGGCGACCGGGACGAAGCCATGGCCCTCCTCATCGACTGCGAAGACCTCGGGGCAGATGTCCCAGCAGCGAGCATGCCCCTGGCACAGGTGAGCGTCGACCTCGGCCTTCATCGTTGGTCTCCCTAGGAATGTGTGAGGTGGTCCGGCAGGACCGGGGTGCTGATCGGTGCACGGCCTTCAAGGCCGACATGCACGGCCGGCCAAAGGCATGGGGCGAGGCGATCGGTCGACGGTCACCAGCCGACCCCCCATCCCGGTTGAACTCCGAGGCCGTTCGTGCCCGCATCGTCCGAGGCTTGTCCTCGCTGCTCTGTCCTAGCCTCGAGAGGGCACTGAGTCAACTATTTAGCGCATCAGTCGCCTCTTCTTGGCTCCCGCAGAGCACAGCGAAGATCCGGGAACTTCGGCGTGGGCCTACTCGGGGAGCAAGGTCGCGGGGGTGTGGAGCAGGCGACGGTTGCCCACAGACCTACTGGACTGACACGTCAGGGCATGGTCGGAAGCGGGCGCAGACACCGGCGACCCCAGCCAGCCGGGTCTGACCGGTCGCCGACGCGCCTGCGTCGGCGACCTGGAACATCTGTAGACAGAAGACTAGGTCAACTATATTGTACGGCCCAAGGTGGCCGGTATCACGTTGCGGGGGCCGCCCAGTCCCCCCGGGCCGCAACACGGCTCGCTCGTGGCGGCGAAGCGGTGGTGACGTTGGCAAAGATCCGCGAGGCGACGCGGGTAGCCGAGCCACGGCAGTAGGACACGGCCGTGCGACCGGCCTGACGGGTAAGGAGCGGGGAATGGTTGAGGGCTTAGGGCGCGACGGCGCGGCCGTTGAGGAAAATCAGGCTGTGACCAGCGTCAACGGTGGTGACGTCGTGAAGCTGATGAGCATCGACGTGGCGAGAGATCCGAAACCAACCTATCGGGCACTCAGAGACGCCGGACGAGTCATGCAGGCGACCGGCATGTTCGGCCCGGCGATCATTGCCGCCGGGCGGGAAGTGGTCGACGAGATCTTCAAGCACCCGGATGTGTACTCCTCGGCGGCGCACGCCGGCCGGCTCGGTAATGTGCGGCCGCTCATCCCGATCGAGTACGACCCGCCAGAGCAGCGCAAGTACCGCAAGCTCATCAACCCGATCTTCGCTCCGCAGGCGGTCGAACGGTGGAAGGAGCCGGTGCGGGCACTCGTCCACGAACTCATCGACGGCTTCGTCGACGCCAAGGAGATCGACTTCTCCAAGCAGTTCTCAACGCCGCTGCCGTCCCAGATCTTCCTCACCTTGCTTGGGCTGCCGCTTGACGACCTGCCCACGTTCCTCCGCCTCAAGGATGGCATCGTCCGCCCAGCCGTGCTCCTCGGGGTGCCGGTGAACCACCCGGATGTCTCCGAGCTCAAGGTGAGGACCGCTCAGGAGATATACGCCTACTTCAACGATGTGTTCGACGAGCGGGGGCGGGAGCGCAAGGACGACCTCCTAAGCCATCTGATCGACGCCGAAGTCGACGGCGAGAAACTGACCCGCGAAGAGCTCCTCGACATCTGCTTTCTGTTCCTGACCGCGGGCCTCGACACTGTGTCCGCGTCGCTGGACACCTTCATGGCCTACCTTGCCGAGGCCCCCCAGCGCCGTGCCGAGGTGGTCGCCAACCCGGACAACATTGACAACGTGGTCGAAGAACTGCTGCGTTGGGAATCCCCGGTGATGCTTGTCACCCGCATGGCCACGAAGAACACCGAACTGGCCGGCTGCCCGGTTCGTAAGGGCGAGGAAATCTATGTTTACATCGGCTCGGCGAACCTCGACGAGGAGGAACTCGCCGACGCCGACGAGGTCCGCTTCGACCGCACGGCCAACCGCCACATCGCCTTCGGTGGCGGGGTGCACCGCTGCCTCGGCTCCCATCTGGCCCGGATGGAACTGCGTATCGTGCTGCGCGAGTGGCATGCGCGAATTCCCGACTACCGGATCAAGCCAGGGGCCCAGCTCAACTTCACCCCAGGCGTCCGGTCCATAGACTCCTTTCCCATGCTGCTGGGGAAGAGCGAAGAATGAAGACGCCGCCGCCAGCGTAATCGACGGCAGCCATATCCTCGGCCGCGACGGCGGTTCTTGGCGCGCGTCGAGGGTGCCCGTTCCGGCTGCCGCCGAGCAGCCCTCAGTGGCAGCTGGACCAACCACGGTCATTTGTCTCTCGCTCCTGACGTTCTCTCAGCCGTAACTCGCGAGGAGGATCCGCAATGTCAGGCAGCTCCATGCTGCAGGGAAAGGTAGCCATCGTCACGGGGGCAGGCGGTGGGATTGGCAAGGCCTACGCGAGAGGACTCGCCGAGGCCGGCGCGGCAGTGGTCCTGGCCGACATCAATATCGATAACGCCCAGACCGCCGCGAAGGAGCTGGCCGACGCTGGACATCGGGTGCTCGCGGTGCGCACGGACGTCTCCGACGAGGCGAGCGCGAAAGCGATGGCCGCCGCGGCGGCGGAGCAGTTCGGGTCGGTGGACATCCTGGTGAACAACGCCGCACTGATGGCCGAGATCGTTGGTCAGGGAACGCTCACTACCATGTCGCTCGACATGTGGAACCGCACGATGGCTGTGAACCTCACGGGGCCGCTGCTGTGCGTCCGAGCGGTCGTGCCCTACATGAGGGAACGGGGCGGTGGAAAAATCGTCAACCAGTCGTCGGGCGGCGCCTTCATGGCGGCCAACGCCTACGGCATCACCAAGCTCGGCATCGTGAGCATGACGCTGTCACTGGCCCGTGAACTGGCGCCGTTCGGCATCCGAGTGAACGCCATCGCGCCGGGCTACGTGAATACCGAGGCCGGCGCAGTCGCCGCGCCGCCGGCACTGCGGGCGATGATCGAGAAGTCGATCCCATTCCCATTCGGTGACCCCGAGGACCTGGTACCTGGCCTGCTCTACCTGGTCGGCCCCGGCAGCGACTGGGTGACTGGCCACACCCTCAATATCGACGGCGGCTGGATCCCGCGCACCTGACGCAACCATCGCCTGCACCCCCGGCAGCTGCCGAGGCGGCCATCGGCGATCTGGCGTCGGGCGACCGTCGACGGACCTACGGATGCCAAGAAACGAGGAGATCGTGGCGAACGACCAGCTCCCGCGCTGGATTCTGCATGTCGAATCGGGCCCGGTGAGCCGCGACCCGGAAGTTGTGGCCGAGTTCAACCGCTGGTACAACGAGGTACACATCCCGGAGATGGTTGCTTTCGAGGGCTACCTCTCGGGTCGCCGGCTCGAGCCGGTCGACGATGACGGCCCTCACATCGCGCAGTACGTGATCGAGGGTGATCCAGAAGAGATCCTAGGCAGAGTGAAGGCTGCCTCCGCCGCCGGCAAGTTGAAGATGTCCGAGACTCTGCAGATGAACCCGACCCCAAAGATGCGACTTATGCGAGTCTCCTTCGAATACGTCAAGTCAGGGGCGGGGAGAACCGAGTGACTTCGCCACCTTTCTGGAGCGCCACTTAGCCGTGCTGCGCAACGCTGTCACAGCGGAGTCGCGCCCCGGAGGGTGCCGAGGCTCCTTCACATCAGCTCGTGGTCACCCACCCAGGGCACTTGACCTCGATTCGGCGCGACGAGACCTGCGCGGGGCGGGGTAAAAGTTCCCAGCACAACGGCCGTTCAATTGGCTTTTCGGAGTAGCGGACAGGGTTCCCCTCTCGGTGACGAAGCCGACCAGCGGAGCCCCGGCAGCTCACATGCGGGCACTGGGGCTGGTCGGCCATGCCGAGTACCGGGCCTGAGAGGACTGTCATGAATCTTGACGACATGATCTTGATCAGCGTCGACGACCACGTCATCGAGCCCCCGGACATGTTCGTCGGCCGACTGCCGAAGAAGTACGAGGCCGACGCGCCTCGGCTGGTGCATCGCGAGGACGGTACCGACGTCTGGAAGTTCCGGGACACGGTGATCCCGAACGCGGCGCTCAACGCGATCGCAGGCCGGCCCAAGGAGGAGTACGGCCTCGAGCCGCAGGGCCTCGACGAGATCCGCCCGGGATGCTATGACGTGCACGAGCGGATCAAGGACATGAACGCCGGCGGCCTGCTGGCGCAGATGAACTTCCCATCGTTCCCCGGCTTCGCCGGCCGGCTGTTCGTCACCGAGGACGTCGACTTCTCGCTGGCGCTGGTCCGCGCCTACAACGACTGGCATATCGACGAGTGGTGCGGCGCCTACCCGGGACGGTTCATCCCGATGCAGATCCCGGTCATCTGGGACGCCGAGCTGTGCGCCGCCGAGGTGCGCCGCAACGCCGCGAAGGGCTGCCACTCGCTCACCTTCAGCGAGAACCCCGCGGTCATGGGGATGCCGAGCTTCCACGACGAATTCTGGAACCCGCTGTGGGAGGCGCTTGTCGAGACCGGGACCATCCTGTCCGTCCACATCGGCTCGTCCGGCCGCATCGCGGTCCCGGCCGTCGACTCGCCGCCTGATGTGATGATCACCCTGCAACCGATGAACATCGTCTCGGCCGCCGCCGATCTGCTCTGGTCGCGAGTCCTCAAGGACTACCCGGGCCTGAGGATCGCCCTCTCCGAGGGTGGTACCGGCTGGGTCCCGTACTTTCTGGAGCGCGCCGACAAGGTCTACGAGACCCACCGGACCTGGACGATGCAGGACTTCGGCGGCCTCAAGCCGTCCGAATTCTTCCGGGAGCGTTTCCTGACCTGCTTCATCACCGACTCGCTCGGCCTGTCGCTGCGTCACGAGATCGGCATCGACAACATCGCCTGGGAGTGCGACTACCCGCACAGCGACTCGGCCTGGCCCACCGCCCCCGAGGAGCTCTGGGCCGACTTCCGGAAGTGGAACGTCCCGGACGACGAGATCAACAAGATCACTCACGAGAACGCGATGCGCTGGTACTCGTTCGCACCCTTCGCACACATCAAGAAGGAGGACGCGACCGTCGGCGCGCTGCGCAAGGCCGCCGAGGACCACGACATCAGCATCAAGCCGCGCAGCCACCAGGTCATCCAGCCGCGGGACAAGCTCGAGCAGTTCCGCGTGCGTGCCCGCACGGCTGTCGCCGGCACGACGACCAGCCGATAAACGACCTGGCCGCCACCCAACGCCATACTGGCCGTGACACCGAACCTACGGGAACTGAGCTGGCACTCGGAGTGTGAAACGGTCATTCCTGCTGACCTGGCCGTATCGAAAACGTTGTTTGCCGGCATCGCGATATTAGTTGACCAGCCGGCCGGGAAGGGTGTGTAGCTGGAGCGCATCACCCCGGCCGGTTACCCCTTGCAAACAGTTCGGCAAAGTTTCACTATCTCCAACCTTCGACAGTAAGGCGAGAAAATCTCCATGTAGGTAGAGTTTAGGTCTGTCGAGAAAACGGCTCTGATGTAAATCTGGTGGTGATGGGGTATGAGCTGAGGTGGATGCGGTGGCGGAGTGGGTGAACCCCGCCCGTCAGCATCTCCGGCCTCCGTGGCCGCACTCGGGCCAGCCCTCTTTCGTTGATCACGCAGCCTATCGGCAGTGGCGGCAACCCCGAGAACCGGCGTCACCGCTGTTCGGTGACGCCCTGCCGGCCGGCGCCCGTGGCGGATGGCGAGCCGCCGGCGGCGGTGGCGGTGGCGGGAAAGGCCAGCCGTGGGGCGCGGCGAGTAGACGGGAGCCGGGTGTACCTGCTGGGGGTGGCGACCAACGGCCGTGGGCCGATGGTCGGCCAAGCCGAGATGGAGCGGAGAAGCAACGAAAGAACGCGTTTCAGCCGCCGCAGTCCTGGCCGGGGCGACGGTCACGTTCGATGCGCTATCCAGATGCCGAGGCAGGGCGTCTTATGCCGGCGTCTTCATTAAGACGCACGGCGAGAGGAGATGGGGCACCTGTGAAGGGATGGCAACTCGGCGAATTCGGTAAGCCACCGCGATTGGTCGAGAAGGAGGATCCCGAGCCCGGTCTGGGGGAGGTTGTCCTCGACGTCAAGGGGTCGGGGCTGTGCCACTCCGACGTCATGGAGATCGAAAGTTACGGTGCCGACTGGATGCTCGGGACGATTATGGGCCATGAGTTGGCCGGCGTCGTCTCCACTGTGGGGCCCGACGTCACCGAGTGGAAGGCCGGCGACCGGGCGGCGGTCTGCCCGACGTATTCCATGGAATGCCCGGGCTTCCACTACGACGGAGGCTTCGCCACCAAGCACCTTTCGCCGGCGGGCTGCCTGGTCAGGGTTCCCGACAACGTCGGCTGGACCCTCGGCGCGATGATGACCGACGCCGGCATGACGTCGTACCACGCCCTCGTGCGCCGTGGCGGGGCGACCGCCGGTATGAAGGTCGGTCTAATCGGCCTTGGCGGCCTCGGTCAGATCGCCGCCCGGGTTGCGGTCCTGAAGGGCATCGACGTGCACGTCGCAGAGCCGAAGAAGGACGTCTGGCCGCTCGCCGAGCGCCTCGGCGTCACGCATGTCGTCGCCGACGTCGCCGAATGGGAGAACCAGAACTTTGACCTCATCGTCGACTACGCCGGCTTCGGCGCGACGACGGCCGGCGCGCTACGGGCGGTCGGCTTCAACGGAACCGTGGTCCAGGTCGGCCTCGGCGTCAGCGAGGCGATGATCCCGCTCGGCGACATGGTCAGCCGCAAGTCCAAACTGCTCGCCTCCCGTGGCGGCACCAAGGAGGACATCGCCGAGCTCTACAAGTTCGTCGCTGCTGGCGACCTCGCCCCCGCCGTCACCGAGATCACTTTCGACGACATCCCCCAGGGCCTCGCTGACCTGGCCGCCAACAAGGTCGCCGGCCGCCTCGTCGCCCTCATCTGAGCACACGCCGAACCAGCGCCGGCCTGTTCGTCGGACATTACGAGGATGCCCCGCCGGGGCCGGTATCCTCGCCCTCGAGAAGGAGACCGCAGGGCGTTTTTGCGTTATGAGGAAGCAGCGCATGCTTGCACCCCGGCGACCGGCGGTCAGACGGCGGCGGCGAGTTCGGTGAACGCAGCCGGCTGCCTTCACCGAACTCGCTCTGGCCATCTGATCACGACACCAGGCGGGGACCGACCTGACCCGTCCCGCTCAATGCAACTGTGAGTTCATGGTGCTGCCTCGGGCGGTGGCCTGACCCGCAATGCAACTGGCGTGATGCCTTCGCA
>NZ_JALKFY010000300.1:0-243 GCF_023242985.1 Frankia sp. Mgl5
GACTTCGCGACCGGCTATGTAATCGAGTATACCGGAGAAGCGATCCGCACCCTTTCCATGGAAGAGCGCATGACCGTCTGCAACATGTCGATCGAAGCAGGTGCCCGCGCCGGCTTGATCGCACCCGATGAAACAACCTTCGCTTATTTGCAAGGCAGACGACATGTGCCGCAGGGTGAAGATTTCCTGGCTGCCGTAGAAGCATGGAAGCAGCTTCGTACCGATCAGGACGCTGCGTATGAT
>NZ_JALKFY010000301.1:0-243 GCF_023242985.1 Frankia sp. Mgl5
CAACAAGCGGGAACAAGATTTGAGCGGAAAGCGCGTTTTGATTACAGCCGGTCCTACTCGCGAAAAAATTGATCCGGTTCGCTATATTTCCAACCACTCCTCCGGGAAAATGGGGTATGCGCTGGCGGAAGCTGCTCGTGATCGCGGCGCACAAGTCACTTTGATCAGTGGCCCGACCGCTTTGCCGCAGCCTGATAAGATTGCGTTTGTTGGCGTGGAATCAGTGATGGAGATGTATCATGC
>NZ_JALKFY010000302.1:0-243 GCF_023242985.1 Frankia sp. Mgl5
TTCAGGAAGAGATATTTGGGCCGGTACTGGTCGTTCAACGCTTTAAGGATGAAGCGGAGGCAATCCGTATGGCCAATGACTCGATCTACGGCTTGGCGGGAGGAGTCTTTACACAGGACGGGGCAAAAGCAATGCGTGTGATTCGCAAGCTTCGCGCCGGCATTACCTGGATTAATACCTACCACCCTACCTACAATGAAGCGCCGTGGGGCGGATACAAGCAGAGCGGCATCGGCAGAGAGC
>NZ_JALKFY010000303.1:0-243 GCF_023242985.1 Frankia sp. Mgl5
GTGTGATCGGATTGGGCGCACGCTTTGATGACCGGATCACGATGGGACGCACCAAGGAATTTGCTCCCAATGCCCGAATCGTCCATGTTGATATCGACCCGGCGGAGCTCGGAAAAAACGTCGCGACGGCCGTTACGGTTGCGGGCGACGTGAAAAGCACGCTGGAAAAAGCTATCCCGCTGGCAAAACGGTGCGATACGGATGCTTGGGTGGAGCAGCTTAAGACTTCGCAGCAGGCATACC
>NZ_JALKFY010000304.1:0-243 GCF_023242985.1 Frankia sp. Mgl5
GGCCAGATCGATGTACATCTCGCGGTCCTCAGCCAGACGGGTGATCTCGCGTCGCAGTTGGTCATACGCTTTTTGTGTGCCTGCTCCCAGCTTGCCTGTGCCAAAATCGATTGCCTGTGCGGCAGCAAGGTACTCAATGGCCAGCACCTTTGTGGCATTGCTCACAACTGTTCGCAGTTTTCGCGCGGCGGTTGTTCCCATGCTGACATGATCCTCCTGATTGGCTGAGGAGGGGATTGAATC
>NZ_JALKFY010000305.1:0-243 GCF_023242985.1 Frankia sp. Mgl5
GGGAAATGGCGCCGCAAAAAGCTTACCCGACCCAATTTCTCGACAAAAACGGCAAGCCGATCGAGTGGTTCCAGCGTCACACCAATGGCAAGGCGATCGGGGTACCGGGTACGTTGCTGGGGCTGCAAACAGCGCTTGATCAGTACGGAACCATGAAGCTGTCGCAGGTGATCGATCCAGCCATCGAGTTGGCCGAAAAAGGGGTTAAAGTGAACTGGACGACTGCCCGCCATATCGCTGTAG
>NZ_JALKFY010000306.1:0-243 GCF_023242985.1 Frankia sp. Mgl5
CTGTATGCCCGGGCTATACGTTCACTGACATGGTTGCAGCGGTCCCTGAAAAAGTGCAAGAGAAAATCACCGCAAAAATTCCAAAAGGGCGCTTCGGCACCCCGGCTGAAGTCGCTAAAGCTGTTCGCTTCCTGACGGTGGATGGCGACTATATCACTGGCCAATGCATCAACGTGAACGGCGGCATGTACATGTAAGCAAAATAGAGTATGCCCCCGGGTCTTTCCGGGGGCGCTTTTACGG
>NZ_JALKFY010000307.1:0-243 GCF_023242985.1 Frankia sp. Mgl5
GGAAAGCGCGCCGCGGCACGGCGCATTCGTCGCGGCCTGTGCGAAGGCCGGCTTTTCGCCGGACATTTCGGTGGAGGCGACCCCGCCGCTCGCGGCGCTCGGGCTCGTCGCCGCGGGGCTCGGCGTGACGATGATCCAGCAAAGCCTGCGTCACCAGGTGCCGGAAGGCGTCGTGCTGCGCGAGCTGCCGTGGTTCAGCTACCGCACGCCGCTGTGGGCCGCATGGCACAAGGTCAACCTGCG
>NZ_JALKFY010000308.1:0-242 GCF_023242985.1 Frankia sp. Mgl5
CCCTTGTATGACCGCGATCAAATTCGCGGCGCTGTAGCTGTGCTTCGCGACGTGACAGAGGAGCGAAAGCTGGACAAGCTGCGCAAGGACTTTTTGGCGAACGTCTCGCATGAGCTGCGCACGCCGCTGTCCATGCTGCAAGGATACAGCGAAGCCATCGTGGATGATATCGCCGCATCGCCGGAGGAGCACAAGGAACTGGCGCAAATTATCTATGACGAGTCTGTGCGGATGACCAAACT
>NZ_JALKFY010000309.1:0-242 GCF_023242985.1 Frankia sp. Mgl5
TCTTCATATCGATGCTGACCACCACGACCATCAATCCGTCCTCAGCTAGATGCTTGCGGTCACGCAGAACAATATTGCCTACGTCCCCCACCCCGCTGCCGTCGATCAAGACTACTCCTGCCGGTACTTTTTCCAGCCAGGCCTGTTCACGGTCACAGCAAAGGACATCGCCGTTATCCATCACAAAAATATCTTTCTCAGCGATCCCAACCTGCTGCGCCAGCTTCGAATGAGTCTTCAAC
>NZ_JALKFY010000804.1:0-3210 GCF_023242985.1 Frankia sp. Mgl5
TCGGCAGGAAGCCCCTGCGCCTTACCCAACATCTTCACGTTCGAAGCCGGAACAGCCAGACACGACCGGCGAGCACGCAGAGGCATTCTGGTCAGAAACTCCTTCGTCGGGCCGGCTCTCCGAGGCGGCTGGAGAACCGGTGGTCATGGCTGGTCGGGCAGCGCCCGGGCCGGCGCGGCGAGTGGCCTCGCCACGGTAGTCCATGGCGGCTGGGCATCCATGTCGATCGTCACCGCCGTGGGACGGGGCACCCGCCGGCCGGGAACAGCCGGCGGACCGCGGGCGGCACCGGCACCCGCGGCACGCTCCACACGAAAGCAGGACATCCAAGCACCGTCGTCTCGGTGTGCGGGCAGTCACAGGGCCGGCGGAGATCGCCGGGAGCGGGCACCCAGCCGGCGGTGGAGCGGCGCACGTTGTCGACGGGGCACCCTCGGCACCGGCCGACCTGCCGTGTCGCGTCCCGCCGACGGCGGGCGTGGACAGTCGCCCCGGTACCGTCGGTAGCAGCGGTGACAGGGCTCACACGCGCGGCGGCGCGGCGGGCACCTCGTTCGATCGCACGGAGGAGTGGAACATGCCGTTAACCAGCCCCAGCGACGTCTACTACGATCCTTACGACGCCCAGATCGACGCCGACCCCTACCCGGTCTGGCGGCGCATGCGCGACGAGGCACCGCTCTACTACAACGAGAAGTACGACTTCTACGCCCTCAGCCGCTTCGAGGACGTCGAGCCCTGCCTGAGTGACTGGAACACCTACCGGTCCGGCCGGGGATCCATCCTGGAGCTCATCAAGGCCAACATCGAGCTGCCCTCGGGAATCATTCTCTTCGAGGACCCGCCGATCCACGACATTCACCGCAGCCTGCTCGCCCGGGTCTTCACCCCGCGGAAGATGAACGCGCTGGAGCCGAAAATCCGCGAGTTCTGCGCGCGTTCCCTCGATCCCCTTGTCGGGACCGAGCGCTTCGATTTCATCCGGGACCTCGGCGCGCAGATGCCGATGCGCACGATCGGCTTTCTCCTGGGAATCCCGGAATCCGACCAGGAGGCGATCCGGGACCGTCTCGACGAGGGCCTGCAGCTGCGCGAGGGTGAAGAGCTCTCGGTCTCGGCCGAGGACTTCAACTCCGACGAGTTCGGCGCCTACATCGACTGGAGGGCCGAGCATCCCTCCGACGACCTGATGACGGAGCTCCTGAACGCCGAGTTCGAGGACGAGACGGGCACCGTCCGCAAGCTCCACCGGGAGGAAGTGCTCACTTACGTCACAATGCTCGCCGGGGCCGGGAACGAGACGACCACGCGGCTCATCGGCTGGACCGGAAAGATTCTCGCCGAGAACCCCGACCAGCGGCGCGAACTCGTCGCGGACCGCTCGCTCATTCCGAACGCGATCGAGGAGCTGCTGCGTTTCGAGGCGCCCTCACCGGTGCAGGCGCGCTATGTCGCCCGCGACGTCGAACACCACGGCCACACCGTGCCCGAGGGCAGCATCATGGTGCTGCTGAACGGCTCGGCGAACCGGGACGAGCGCCGCTTCGCCGACCCTGACCGCTTCGACGTCCACCGCGACGTCGGCCGCCACCTCAGCTTCGGCTATGGCATCCACCACTGCCTCGGGGCGGCGCTGGCCCGGCTCGAGGGCCGGGTCGCCCTGGACGAGGTCCTCAGCCGGTTCCCGACCTGGGAGATCGACTGGGACAACGCCGTCCAGGCCCGCACCTCGACGGTCCGCGGCTGGGAGACGATGCCCGCCTTCGTCCGGTAGGCCGGTAGGCCGGTAGGCCCCGCCGCCATTGACTAGGACATTGGCAACATTAGACTGCCTTCAATATGGACGATGATTTAGCGAAGGCAGATGATTTGGCGACGGTATGCGCCGCCGGGTCTTTTCCGCCCTCCCCCGTGTCAGCGCGTGACCGGTCCCGCCGACCCCGGCCGACCCCGGCCGGAGACTGAGGTATGCACGCGCTCGACGGCGTCCGGATCTACGCGACCCGCGACGGCTGGCGGCGGAAGGACGACCACCACTTCGCCGTCCAGTACGGCCACCCAGCGATCGGAGAAGAGCATGAGCATTCGAGTCGTCCAGTGGACCACCGGGGGTGTCGCGCGCAGCGCGGTGCGCGCCGTCCTCGCGCATCCGCGCCTGGAACTCGTGGGCTGTTTCGCGTGGAGCGCCGAGAAGGACGGCAAGGACGTCGGTGAGCTGTGCGGCTTACCGCCGCTCGGCGTCCAGGCCACCAGCAGCTTCGACGCGATCATCGCGCTGCGGCCCGACGTCGTGCTCTACATGCCGTTGCTGTGGGACGTCGACGACATGGTGCGGCTGCTCGAGGCCGGCATCAACGTCATCTCCACGGCGAACTTCCTCACCGGCCGGTCCTACGGCGAGAAGGACATGAACCGCCTGCACGAGGCCGCGCGGCGCGGCGGCGTGTCCCTGTACGGAGCCGGGATCAACCCCGGCCTGGCCGGTGTCGTGGGCCTCACCGCGGCCGCGCTGTGCCGCGAGGTGGAGAAGATATCGATCTTCGAAGCCGCCGACTGCACCCACTACGCGTCGGCCGAGACGTGGCAGGCGCTCGGCTTCGGGTCACCGCCGGACACCCCGGGGCTGGCCGACGCGGCGAAGCAGCGCCAGCTCGTCTTCCAGGACGCGGTCGAGGTGATCGCGAAGGCCCTCGGCGCCGAGCTCGAGGAGGTGCGCTACGCACCCGAGTTCGGCCTGGCGACCAGGGACCTCGACCTCGGCTACATGACCATCCCGCGGGGCACCGTGTGCGGGCTGAAAGGCCGCTGGCAGGGCATCGTGCGGGGCCGGCCGCTGATCGAGCTGGGCCTGCTGTGGCGGCTGGGCAACGCCATGGAGCCCGACTGGCCGATCGAGGAGGGGTACGTCATGGAGATCCGCGGGCACCCCAACGTGCGGCTCCGCTACGAGTTCGAGTACTCCGCGGACGCCGTGGACCGCGACGCGCACACCGCCAACCCGGCGGTGAACGCCGTTCCGGCCGTGGTGGCCGCGCCCCCCGGCCTGGTCACGGCGGACGACCTGCCACTCGTGACGGCCGGATCCATCGCCGCACCGTGATCCCGCCCCGGCCTCGGCGGCCCCCAAGCCCCCGAGGCCCGCACCCGGGGCGGGGGCGGGGCCCATCGGGGGGGGGGGGTGAGCCGCCCCCGGCCGCGACCAGCGCGCCG
>NZ_JALKFY010000804.1:3220-36768 GCF_023242985.1 Frankia sp. Mgl5
CGCCCGCCCCCCCCCCCCCCCCCCCCCCCCCCCCCCCCCCCCGGCGGGCCCCCCCCCCCCCCCCCCGCCCCCCGGCACCGGGGCCGGGGCCGGGGCCCTTCGGGCTGGCGGGGTCAGCCGCCGCGGGCCTCGACGAGCGCGCCGCGGTTGATCTTCGTCGCCTCGCTGCGCGGGAGCGCCTCGACGATCTCGATCGTCTTGGGCACCTTGTAGGCGGCTAGCCGGCTCTTCGCGTAGGCGATGACCTCCGCGGACGACGGAGGCTGGGCCGGGTCGGCAGGCTGCACGACGGCGTGCACCCGCCGGCCCCACTCCGGGTCGCGCAGCCCGATGACGACGATGTCAGCGATCTTGGGATGGTCGATGAGCGCCGTCTCGACCTCGGCCGGGAAGACGTTCGCCCCGCCGGTGATGATCACGTCGACCCGGCGGTCCACCAGGTACAGGAAGCCGTCGGCGTCGAGGTAGCCGAGGTCGCCCACGGTCTCGAAGCCGTCGTCGGTGCGGCGCAGGCGCGGGGCCTGGCCGAGGTAGGTGTAGCCGCCGTAGCTCGACCGCGGCGCGCGCAGGTAGATCTCGCCGATCTCACCGACCGGCGCCGGTTCGCCGTCGGCGCCCAGGATCCGGACCTCGGTGCCCCGGAAGCCACGTCCCACACTGCCCTGCCTGGACATCCACTCGTCGCCGCGCAGCGCGGTGATGCCGAGCGCCTCGGTCATCCCGTAGGCCATCACGATGCGCTCGGCGCCGATCAGCCCGGCCCACCGGTGCACCAGCGACGGCGGCATCGGCGCCGCACCCTGCATGATCCACTCGATGCTGGACAGGTCGCGGCCGTCGACGTCCGGCAGGTCGCCGATGCGCTGCAGCATGGTCGGTGTGGCGGTGAACGTGCTGATCCGGTGGCGCTCGATCACGCCGACGACCCGGGCGGCGTCGAACTTCTCCATCACCACCAGCCTGTCCCCCGCCAGCAGGTTGTACAGGGTGGAGAACCCGTTGGCGTGGTACATCGGGGCGAGTACCAGGATCACCTGCGGCCGCGGTACCGGGCTCCACTGGTCGACGAACGGCGCGGTGGCACGGGCGTCGAAGACGGCCGGCCGCGCGTTGAGGATCACCTTCGGCGTGCCCGTCGAGCCACTGCTGCAGATGCCGTTGGTCTGCGGCGACGTCGCGTCGGGCAGGTCCGGGACGGCGAGGTCGGCCGTCGCGTCGATCCACGGGATGTCCTCGGGCCCGAGGAACACCGGCGCGTCGACGGTCTCCCGCAACCGGGTGAGCTCCCAGTCCGGCAGGTCCCAGCGCACCGGCACCGGCACGACGCCCAGCTTCCAGGCCGCCAGCGCGCTGAACACGAACTGCGGCGAGTTGCGCAGCCCCAGCCCGAGCAGGTCGCCGGGGCCGAGCCCGCGGGCCGCGAGGGCACCGGCGAGCTGGCCCGAGCGCCGGTCGAGCTCGGCCCAGGTGAACGCCGGTTCGGCGCCGTCCAGTGCGATGTGGCGTAACGCGATGTCGTCGGGGCGCTCAGCGACGAGTTCTCGAATCCGCCGAGCGTAGCTGACCGTGTCGTCCACGGTGTGTCCCTCCGTAGGTCCCGCCGGCTCCCACGGAGGGACGAGTCCGAAACCGACTCCAATAATTAACCGTGTCCGGCGTCGGGCGAAACCGTTGGACGTGATCCGGCCCGCTTCACGCTCCCAGGAGCGCCGCCCGGGCCCGGGTCCGGCTGCCTCCCGCGCGTCGTCGCGGGTACGCGCCGGCGGACGTCCAGGCTGGGTGCGCGGCGGTGGCCCCGACCGGACGGAGCCGGGCCCGGGGCCCGCGGCCGGATCGGGCGAGTCGGAACTCGGCGCTCGGAACATCGCGAGAAGGTCATCATGAAGATCGTTGTGATCGGTGGCGGCGGGCTCGTCGGCTCCCGGGTCGTGGCCCGGCTGGCCGGGATCGGGCACCAGACGGTGGCCGCCTCGCCCCGGACGGGCGTCAACGCCCTCACCGGCGAGGGCCTGGCGGCCGCTCTCGACGGCGCCGCCGTGCTCGTCGACGTGTCGAACTCACCGTCGTTCGAGGACGACGCGGTGCTGCGCTTCTTCGAGACCTCGACCGCCAACCTGCTCGCCGCCGAGGCGGCCGCCGGGGTCGGGCACCACGTGGTGCTCTCGGTGGTCGGCACCGAACGCCTCGCCGCCAGCGGGTACTTCCGCGCGAAGAGCGCCCAGGAGGCACTGGTCGCGGCCGGCCCGATCCCCTACTCCGTCGTCCGCGCCACCCAGTTCTTCGAGTTCGTCGGCGGCATCGCCGACGCGGGCACCGAGGCCGGCACCGTGCGCGTCCCCCCGGTGCACATCCAGCCGATCGCGGCGGACGACGTCGCCGCCGGAGTCAGCGGCGCCGCGCTCGGGACACCGACGAACGGCGTCACGGAGATCGCGGGCCCGGAGCGGTTCCGGCTCGACGACCTCGTCCGCACGGTGCTGTCCGCCCGCGACGACCCTCGCCCCGTCGTCGCCGACCCCCGGGCACGCTACTTCGGCGTGCTGCTGGATGATGAAACCCTGGTGCCCGGCGACGACGCCGCGCTCAGCGAGACCCACCTCGTCGACTGGCTGAAGGAACCGACTGGCTGAAGGAACGGCAGGTACCACCCGGTGACAACCTTCGCGCTCATCCCCGGCGCCGAGGACGCGCGGGCCGCCACTGCGCGGGCGGCCGGGTACGGCACCGAGTTCGATCCGGAGGTGTACTTCCTGCACGACCTGCCGCGCCAGGTCACGGCCGACGGTGAGGCCCACCAGCGGGCCGAGAGCGCCGCGGTGTTCGCCTCGACGTGTGATTTCGACGCCTGGCCCGACGTCCCGACCCGGGTCGCCGCCGGCGCCGACGACCGGTTCTTCCCGGTCGACTTCCAGCGGCGGGTCGCCCGGGAGCGGCTGGGCGTCGAGGCGGACACGCTGCCCGGCGGCCACCTCCTCGCGCTGAGCCAGCCGCAGGCGCTCGTGGGCTACCTGCTCGCTACCTGACCTCGGTCAGGCTGCCGTACCCATGTCCCGGGTGGTCAGATCCGGTCGGAAACCATGCGCGCCAGGTCCTCGAGTGGCCCGTTGTTTTCCGCCGGGTCGTTGCTGCGCACCAGTTTGACCGATACCCAGCGGCCGGCCTTGTTGACGAAGATCCCCCCATCCTCGATATACGCCTCGTCGCCGACTCCTGACAACGGGTGGAGATCGTGGCCTATGCCACGCTCGGCGGTAAGATAATTCTCGGCAGTTTCCCCGACGAAGACCTCAACCTGGGCCGTTGGCCCGCTGGGTGGCGCTGTATAGGTGCACGTCTCGGCCAGCAAAACGGGGCTGTTGAGCGACGTGCCGGCAAGTTTCTCGGCCTCCGGCTTGGACACGAGCGCGCAGGGGTTCGCTCCCACGCCGGCCGACGGCAGCGCCGGTTCTGCAGGCTTGTTTCCGCTGGTGGCCGGCGTGCCCTGTTGCCCGGGTGCGGCCGAAGGCATCGCCTCCGCACCCGAGGTACCGCACCCGGACAAGCCGAGCGTCACGAGGACCGCAAGTAGGGGCAGCACCGCGCGGCCTCCGACGTAAATACGATTCAGTACAGGAAGATCCATGCTGGCCCCCATTTGTCGGCGCCCGCCACCACACTGGAACACTTGACGGGCACGAGCAGATTACTCCTGGACCTACCGATCCTGTGACGGTATGTACGCCCGCCCCCGGGAAGCAGCGACCCGAAAGCTGACAGCGACATTCGCGGGAGATCTTCGAGTTCCTCGCCCCGCGAGGCTGCCATCGACGCGGGCCTCACCCGGGTCGGAGCAGGCGGGCCATCTTGCCCTCGAACTCCTCACGGGTGAGAACGCCTGCTTCTCGCAGCTCACCGAGCCTGCGCAGCCGATCATTGAGGTCCGGATCGTCAGGCGGAACGGCGACGGCAGTTGGAGCGGGTGACGCCAGGCCAAGACGGTTCCGGATCAGATCCGTGATCTCCCTGCCGGCATGCTTGTTCACGTTCGTGATCTCCGCCTGGCTATCCGATGCGAGAACGACAATTTTTCCCAGTACCAGCCCGGCAGCCCACTCCACCGAGGAGACGTTCCTCAGCGGGAATTCCTCGCTGGCCCTCCGCTTCCGACCTTCCAAAACGAACAGCAGGCGGCGATCAGTAAGTACCACGAGTCCACCGCCCTTACCGCACGAGCCCCTGGCCAGGCGCTCGACGCGTTCACCCTCCCACAGGTGTTCCGCAAGGTATTTGATCTCTCGGCTGCTCCTGCTCCTGAGCCGCATCTTCTGTTTGGCCTGCTCGATGTCCTCACGCAGCTGCGACATGCCCGGATCCCCCTGACCGACACGTTATGATTCCTCACCCTCCGCGACAGCGTGAGGAAAGCCGACCAGTGGGCAGTGCGGGCCCCCGTCGGCGAGTTCCGTCCCGCGGACGAGACTGGGCTCGGGTAAGGGCCCGAGCCAACGTTGGTTCATGGGGACATGGTGGCTGTCGTTCGTTCTGTCCGGCGATCTCACCGGACGCATCCGCCGTGAGGGACCGTCCGGAACCGCCGGGGGGCTTGACGGCCGTCAGCAGGAGTGTCCGGCACGGCCGGACGCCGGGCGGGCCAACTCGTGGCGCACCGTGTCGTATTGCGTCAGGCCGAGCCTCAGCGGCCTTCTGCGCCACGGCCGGCAGGTGTCGGGTCAACGCAGACGGGAGGGAACAGCCCGATCAGTCGGGCTGGACGAGACCCGCATCGGCGTGGTCCGGCTGGGAGATGCCGCCGGCGACGAGGAGCCTGCTGGCCAGCTGGGTCCGCGCCGTCACGTGCAGCTTCCCGAACACGGCGCGCAGGTGGTGTTCGACGGTCTTCTCGCTGAGGACGAGCTCCCGGGCAACCTGACGGTTGGTGAGACCCGCGGCGACCAACTTCGCGACAGCGAGCTCCAGCGTGGTCAACCGGGATGCGTCCCGTTCCCGGCGACGGCCCTCCCGAGGTGTCCATCCGCATGCGACCAGTTCGCTCTCGCAGCGGTCCAGACATGGACGGGCGTCCAACAGGGTGAAGGTGTCGTGGGCGGCCTGTAGCTGCCTGACCGAGTCTGCGGGCCGACCTGCCCCGCGTAGGAAGCTGCCGTAGGAGTGGCGGAGCAGCGCCCGTTCAAAGGGCAGCTCGATCTGCTCTGCCTCTGCGAGGCCCGCGCGAAAGGCTGCGTCGGCCGCGCCCGGGTTGTCGCGGAGCGCTTCCAGGTTGCCGCGGTTGCGGGCAGCGGCTGCCATCGCGGAGCGGCGCCCTCGCCGCCTGGCCGCCGTCTCGAACCGGATCAGAACCTGCTCGGCCCGTTTGAGGTCGCCGACCTCCACCAGCGCGTCGACAAGGATGTCCTGCCATCCGGATATGCCAGGCTCGGCATCGAGGTCCAGCAGCCCGGACCGGACCGGTGGTTCGAGGACGGCGACGATCTCGGCGGACCGGCCACGGGCCCGTGCCAGGTGTGCCATAGCGATGGCCGCGCTCGCGATGAGGTGGGGAAACCCGCTTTCGGCGAAGACCTGCGTTGTCCCGACGTGTTTCTCAGCCTGTTCCCACTGGCCGCGGGCTGCGGGAACCAGGACGCCGATCTGGTGGCAGTACGGGACCAGTGCGCCGTCGTCGGAGTCGGCCATCAGCGACAGCGCGAGATCGCAGTGGATCGCGGCGTCGTCCCAGAGCCCCGCCCGGTACTCGGCCTGAGCGAGTGTGGTCGTGACCAGTACCCGGAACAGCAGCGAGCGGCCCCGGCTGGCAGCCAGGACTCCGCCGAGATCCCGGCGGGCGTCGGCGAGATTGTCGACCAGGGCGTAGATCTGTCCCCGGCCGGCGAGCACGTCCAGCTCGGCCACGGAGGCGACAGCGGGGTCCGGCAGGTCGGCGACCGACTCAAGCACCGCGTCGAGCTGCCCGCTCGCTGCCAGCCCGCTCATCCGCATCTGCCCGATGAGGTCGAACGCCGCGTGGCCGGAACTCAGCTCCAGCGCCCGCCCGGCCCACTCGGCGGACTCGGCGCCACGGAGTTTCGTCGAGTAGAGAGCGGCGAGCCATCCGGCGACCCGAGCACCAAGCAGCGGGTCGGCGTCGGTCCCCCTGTCGGGGGCACAGCGCTTCCAGGCGTTCCGCAGCAGCGTCTCGGCCTCGTCCGCATCACCGCGTTGGAAGGCGAAGCGGGCCAGCAGGTAGTCGCGCCAGGCGGTCGGCCGGAAACCGCGGACCTCGGCCTCCTTCCCGAAGAGATCAGGCAGGTCACCCGTAAGCAGTTGACAGTCCGCCGCCTCCAACATCAGCTGCTCGTACTCGGCACGCGCCGGAGCGAGCCGCGCGGCGGTGGACAGATGGCCCGCGGCGGCGGCCCAGGCCCCCGCGGTCGCCTCCTCCCGGCCCAACCGGGCCAGCTCCGTGGCCAGCGCGCCGTCCGGTCCGGTGGCGGCACGGGCCAGGTGGTGCAGCCGCAGGGCCTCCTCTTCCGCGAGAGCCGCCGCACGGGCGTGCAGCTCGGCCCGCCGCGCCGGTCCCGCCTGCTCGTAGATGGCGGCGTGCACCAGGGGATGCGGGAACCGAAGGCCCCGCGCGACCGGCTGCTCCACCAGCAGCCCCGCCTCGATCGCCTGCTCCAGAGCACGCAGCGGCTCGTCCACCCCGCCGACCGCCGCGGCCTGGGACAACGTGGGGTGCGCGCCGAGAACGCTGGCGGCGGTCGCCAGCTCCCGGCCCTGGACCGGTGCTGCCGCGAGCCTCGCCACGACGAGCATCGCGAACGAGCGCGGCACCGGAAGCGGCACCTCGAGATTGTCGAAGGCCTCGGCCGGGACCTGTTCGAGCAGCGCACGGGCGTGCAGCGGATTGCCCCCCGTGTGGGCCCGCAGGCGGACGCACGCCCGCCAGGACAGCGGCCCGGTGGCGTGCGCGGAACTCAGGGCCCGCAGCTCGGTGTCGTCCAACCCTTCGAGCAGGATCCGGACAGTCCGCTCGTCCATCAGCAGCCGGCGGAGCCCGTCCGGCAGCTGCGCGTCCACCAGATCCCGGACCATCAGCACGGCGAAAACCCGGTCGGCCCGCAGCCGCCGCAGCGCGAACGTCAGCGCCTGCAGGGACGGCCGGTCGGCCCAGTGCACGTCGTCGACGACCAGCACGACCGGACCGGAGCGCTGCAACTCGCCGAGCAGGTCGACCAGAGCCTCGCCGGCGACCAGCGGGTCGGGCGACGGGATCCGGCCGGCGGCCGCCGGCCCGCCCGGGAAAACCGGATCCGGCCCGACGACCCTGGCCGCTTCGGCCGTCAGCTGGTCGAGCACCCCGAAACTGAGTCCCGTCTCATCCTCCTCGCCGCTCGCCCACAGCACGCATCCCACGTCCGCGTCGCCGAGGAGATGGCGGACCAGCGCCGTCTTACCGATTCCCGCCGGCCCCTCGAGCAGTGCGACCCGCGGCCGCCCACCCTGAACCTCGGCGACCGCGCGGCGTAGTTGACTCAACGCGTCCGGCCGCCCCACGAACAGCGCCCGGCCGCCATCCACCAGCCGGGCGGCCGGTGCCGCGGCGGCCGGCGGGGCGGCGGCCGGCGGGGCGGCGGACGCTGGTTCGACCCGTCTCAACCGTCTGGCCGCCTCCGTGGCCGAGCGGTTGACGCTGCGCAGGCCGGCCATCCGTATTAATAGATTGTGGTAGGCGTCTTCCCATGCCTGCCTGTCCCGCAGATCGTCAGGCAGTGGCCTGCCAGACTCCTCAGCGATCCGGATACAGGTGTCGACGAACACCTCGACGTGATCCTGCGCGGGACGCACCGGCCGGCTTCTGCTGATCATTCCGTCGATGGTGCTGCGCTTCAGACGCAACGGAGGTACCCCGGGCCGCCGCCGCGGGGTCTTCGCACTGGCGGCCACCAAGTCACGGATCGACAGGCCCGCGGCGTCCCGCAGTGTCCGCAGCCGCTCCGCGAACTCCGGCCGCGGATCCGGTCCACTGCTCACCCAGCCCCCCACCCGAGGTGATCTCGGGGTGTCCGACGTCGCCGGACACCCCGAAAATGAACAATAACCCGCGCCGTGACCGGACAGTCGGGAGCAGTGACATGCGTCGATCGCCACACCGGTCGGTGGGCGGCATGTGCCGCATTCGTCGGCGGCGCGAGCTCCGGCCCGGGCGGTTCCGCGGAACCGCCGGCCGGCCTGCACAGTTTCGTCGTCGAGGAGGCGGTGTCCGCTGCTCGACAGCGTCCCCGCGGCAAGGACGCCCACGCTGGGCCGGTGAGCGAGGCGCACGACCCGCCATCCGGCCGCCCGCCAGGTGCCCCGGTCACGGTGCGGGCGTTGCCCGGGCAGTTCACCGAGGCGTTCGGCGTCGCGTTCCTGCCCGCGGTCCTGGTGGGGACGGTGCTGGCGCTGTTCCTGGACCTGTCGGCGAACGCCGGGGCGGGAATCGCGGCGGCCGGGTGGCTGCTACTCACCCCGCTGCTGTGGTGGGGCACGTCGATCCGCTTCGAGCCCGTGTGGCTCGTCGTCGCCCGCCCGTGGCACCGGCGGCGCATCCCCTGGTCCGAGGTGGTCCACGCGACGTGGACGTTCACGGCGGACTCTGGCAGCGGCGACCGGGAACGCTGGGCGGCGATTGCGGCCCGGTCGGTCCGCCGGCGCAGGTACGAGACGGATCAGCCGATGTTCTTCAGCGCCTCGCGACGAGACAGGGGCGACAGGGCGTCGCCGCGAGCGGTGACGAAACGGCGGACCTCCGCCGGGTCGGTCCAGGCGTACTGGCGCAGCGCCCAGCCGATCGCCTTGCGGATGAAGAAATCCCTGTCGTCGAGGTTCGCGTCGATGCAGGCGTACAGGAGGTCGAGGTCGGTCGCTGCCTTGAACGAAAGCTGGCAGATGATCGACGTGCGGCGCCGCCACAGGTCGCCATCGCGACTCCAGCGCAGTACCACGGGACGGATCGCGGCGGGGTCGGCGGCGAGCAGTGGGCCGACCCGGTGGGAGGCGATCTCGTCCACGTAGTCCCACCAGGCGCCGGTGACGACCATTTCCTCGTACATCTCCAGCGTCCCCGCCTGCTGGTAGGCGCGATAGGCGCGGTGACCGGTCAGGTCGATCGCCGCGTACCGCTCCTCCCGGTATGCGGCCTCCCGCCACAGCGCGAGGGCGGTCGCCGTCCAGCCGGGCGGGTCCGCCAGCGTCCGCGCGGCGAAGACGGGGCGCAGCACCCGCGTCCGGACAGGTTTCGGCACACCGCGGTAAGGCATGTCCGACTTCATGTACGCCTGCATGCCGGGCGCCCTCGCCGGATCGGCGGCACCCGCGAGCGCTGCCCGCACTTCCGCCACCAGCCAGCCATCGACCACACCGTCACCTTGCCTGTCCATGGCTCGACATACTGCCCGCCATGACCGACCGGCAGCTCGCGGCCATCCTCACCGGTTCGGCCGACGCCCCCGGTCAGACTGCCTACTCGCCGACCGTCGGTCGCACCTGTCCATCCGTCCCGCCGCGATGAACTCGCAGCCAGCGGAAGCCGTAGCCGTCCAGGTCGAGCTCGACGGCGCCGCCGTCACCGGCGACCAGGTCACCGCCGGCTTCATCCGCTCCGGCCAGTCTCACCAGCCGGTCGCCGCGCTCGACACCGGCGAGCGCGAGGCGTATGCCGGCGGGCTCCCTGCCGAGGTTGTGCACCGCGACGACGGTCTGGCCGTTGAGATCGGTACGGTGCGCGAACACGGACGGGAGATCGGCGCAGTCGAGCACCGTGCAGGTGCCCCAGGCGAACTCCGGACAGCGCCGGTACGCACGGATCATCGCGGTGAACCAGGACAGCAGTGAGCCGGGATCGTCCTGCTGGGCCGCGACGTTGACATTCGCCGGCCCGAAGTCGCCTTCGACGACGGGTCCGACCAGTCGGTCGGGCCCGGCGGTCGAGAGAGGAACGCGCCCTTCGTACCAATCCCGCGTGACCGGCCGCGGCGGCGCACGGTAGGCATCTGGGAGGCAGGCCGCTCCTGACACCGCACGCGGGCAGGTGGTGTCACGACAGGCTGAGTTGTCACGACAGGCTGGGGAGTGGCCCGACGAAACGGTGCGGAGCGGACCGCGAGGAGGCCGGTATGTCCGTCACGCCCTTCAAGGATCTTCCGCTGGCCGACCGTCGTTCCACTGGGTGGGTGGGATGGCCTGGCACTACAACTGTGTCAGGCCATCCAGGACCGCAACGGGCGGAAGATCGGGGTCTTCTTCTGCTGGTGGCCGGCCATCCGGCGCAGGATGTCGCCAAGTGCGGTGATGGCCTCGTCGATGTGCGGGCCTTTGTTCAGCATCACGCACTCGGCGCGCTGGCCCATCGCCGCGTCGGTGATCTCCGCGCGCGCCGGTGTGCCGGTCTTCGCCAGCTGGTCGAGGACCTCGGTCGCCCAGATGGTCGGCACGTGCGCGGCGGCGGCGAGCCAGAGGATCTCCTCCTGGAGCTCGGCGAGCCGCTGGTAGCCGCCCTCCACCGCGAGGTCGCCGCGGGCGATCATCACCCCGGCCCGCGGGGCCCGCAGCGCCGCCAGCAGCAGCTCCGGCAGGTTCACGAACCCCTCGGTGGTCTCGATCTTCAGGACCAGGCCGAGGTCGTCCCAGCGTCCGGCGGCGCGGATCGCCTCCTGCGCCTGCTCGACATCGGCCCGGCTGCGCACGAACGAGATCGCGACGAGGTCGGCGATCTCGACAGCGACGGCCAGGGCCGCCTGATCATCCTCGGTCAGTCCTTCATGTGGCACTCGGGTCGCGGGCAGGTTCACGCCCTTGTCCGCGCGCAGCTTCACGCTCCGGCCCGAGGCGTGCAGCACCCGGACGTCGATGCTGTCTGTGTCGACCCGCTCGATGACGCCGGAGATCTTGCCGTCGTCGAGGGAGATCGGGTCCTGAGGGCGGGCGGCGTCGAAGACGGCCGGGAAGGTACAGCCGATCGCCGGCGGGCCGGCCGGGTCGTCAGGAGAGGTCGGGGCTGGTCGGGCCGGTCGTGGCGACAGATCGCGGGTGAGCCGCAGGAGATCGCCCTGGTTCACCAGGTGGTAGGGCGCCTGGCGCGGCAGCGGTCCCACCTGGCACCGGCGCTCGCCGTGCCGGAGTTCTACGCCGGTCTCCAGATAGGTCGTCTTCCACGCCTGCACGGTGACCGTCGGCAGCCCCTGGCGGGCCGCGACGTCGGGGCCCTCGGTTCCGGAACGTTCGTGTACCGCCACCACCTGCAGGCGGCGCAGTGACGAACGGGCGTCACACAGCCTGAGTTCGTCGCCCACCCGCACGCCGGCCAACCACCCACCGGCGCCGATCAGCGGTACCCGTACGACCCCGTCGCGGGAGTCCGTCACCGCCGTGTCGACCGCGCCCGCGGCGTCGTCACCCGTGGCATCGTCGCGTACGGCGACCAGTTCGGCGGTGGCCGGCGTGACGACGACGCCCCGCGGATCCCGCACCGGGCGAAGCCGCACCACCGCCGGGCCCGACTCGAGCGGCCCGGTGCGGATCTTCGGACCGGCCAGGTCCATTGACACCAGGCAGATCCGGTCGAGATCACGGGCGGCCGCCCGGACGTGCTCAGCCATCGCTCGCCACTCCCGCGGGCTGTCGTGCGCGGTGTTGATCCGGGCCACGTTCATCCCGCGGGCCACGAGGCGGTGCACCAGGGCCGCGTCAGTCGCGGCCTCGCTCGGCAGCGTCACCATGATCCGCACGTCATGCTCGGGTGGCGGCGGGCCCAGCAGCGCGCCGGCGTTCGCCTCGATCCGCTGCCAGCCCTCGTCGTAACTCGGGATGCCGGGCTCGACATCGACAGCATCAGCAGCGAGGGCGGTACCTGACCCGAGTGAGCCACGCAGACTGTCCATGACAGCGTGCAGGCTGGCCGCGACGCACGGCTCGCACCGGCCGAGTGAAGAAAGGCCGCGCCGTGTGAGCTCCCCCTGAACGGCCCGAATGTCGCGGCTGCGCAGCGCCAGATAGTGGAGCATGTTGCGGGCGCTGCCCCGATGCCGCGGGTGCACTGTTTCGAGGTCAGCGCGCCGCGCCCGCTCCGCCCGGTACAGATCCGCCTGGATGGCCGCCAGTTCGTCGAGCAACAGCGACCCGGCGTCGTCGCCCTGCTGCCTGCCCTCGCCGCGCCCCGTCTCATGAACCAAAGTCATCCGTCGCCGCTCCCCGCTTGCTACCCGCCTGCTGGGACCGCTGGGCCCCGCGGTCGGGTCGTCCAGCACACGTTAATCGTGGGCTTCACCAGAGGCCGTTCCCGCCTTTATCGGTCTTGACCTCGCTGCTCCGGCGTGGCGAGATACTCCACCGTCACACCGAGGGGCGGATGCCCACGCAGCAGCCACCCGTCGCCCTTGCGGGTACGGCCGTCCGCGCTCGGCCAGCCGGGCCACCCGCGGGCCTGCCAGGCCCGGAGCAGATCTCTGATCCGTTCGCCGTGCGTACACAGCACGCTGTCCTCGGCCTCGTCCGAGGCGAGCAGATCCAGCAGGTTCTCCGCGGAGCCCTCGACACCGAGCACCGCGCAGCGGCGCAGGGGCAGTGCCCGGTCCACAGCCAGCGAGGCAACCGTCTGCTCGCAGCGCAGGGCCGGGCTCGTGAGCACCCGACGGACCGGCAGGTCCCGGACCACGACGCCGGCGAAGGCCTTCGCCTGGCGGATTCCACGCGCGGTGAGCGGCCGGGCGGCGTCCACTCCCGTCCAGCCGTTCTTCGGCAAGGCCAGGGCATGCCAGACGATCACCACGGTGCGGGGATGAGTCGCACCACCGGTATCGACAGCGCCGCGGCCAAGGAACGCGGGGGCGGTCCGGTCGGACATGGTGCTCCTGTCGAGGTTGTCGGCGACCGGTCCCGGTCTGTGGCGCCGACAAAGTCCTCCTTCACCGTCGCCGCGACCGTGTTTGCGACCAGCGTGCCGAAGATCGCGAAAGCGATCAGGTTGAAGAAGGCAGCCCAGGCGACTGCCCAGCGCGGGCGCAGCACCCGGGTCGCCACCACCGTCGAGATCGCGTTGGCGGCATCGGGCGGTTATAGGCGGTGGGCTCCTCCAAGCCGGTGTGAACGGTCGACCATCGCTGTCAGAAGCTCGGCCGGGCGACGGGTGGATCCGATCAGCGAGGTCAGCGGGCTGCGGCGCAGGACCCGACCCCTGTAATCCCCACAGACCCGCCCCGGACCCGCTTCCGGCGCGTCGAGGATGTCGGAACTGGTGTCGGGCCGGTCGTCTCGCAACGTGTCCACTCCTACGCGGCGCAGCGACAGCCACGCGTCCGTCAGCGCCGGAGCGACCCGGGCCGCGATCGACGCGACGAAAGCGACACCACCGACAAGCACCTCACGGCTGGGTCGGACAGCGGCACGCACGATCGCGTCCGCGACGATCTGCGGGTCGTAGACCGGCGGCGGGGGCTGGGGACGGCCGCCGATCCTGCCGCGGGCATGGACGAAGAAGGGGGTGTCGACCGACGGCGGCAGCACACATGTCACCGCGATCGAAGCGCCTTCTTGCGCCAACTCCACGCGCAGACTGTCGTAGAAGCCCCTCATCGCCCATTTACTCGCCGCGTAGGCGCTGTGCAGTGGCATGGCCCGGATTCCCTCCACCGAGGCAATCCCTATGATCACGCCGCCGGCGGCACGGCGCAGGGCGGGCAGCACGGCCTTGACGCCGTGGACCTGCCCCAGCAGGTTCACCCTCAGCACCCGCTCGAACTCGTCCTCGGTGATGTCCTCCACCCGACCCCAGACACTGACCGCCGCGGCGTTCACCCAGGTGTCGACCCGGCCAAAACGTTGCTCGGCGGCAGCGACCAGCGCACGCATCGACGCCGGGTCGGTGACGTCCGCCGGCACGGCGAGCGCCCGGCCAGGCGCATCCTCCTCGGAGATCTCGGCGACCAGGCTTTCCAGAGCCTGTTCTCCCCTGGCCGCGCACACCACCCGTGCTCCGCGACGCGCGAACGTCAGGGCACTCGCGCGGCCGATCCCACTTGAGGCGCCCACCACGACGACGACCTGCTCCGGCAATGGCCTCCGCACACCCTCACCTCTCTCGGCAGGCGCTCCCCCGGCCCGCTCGACGCGGACCCCGGGTGAGCAGATCACAGTCGCGGGCGAGTCCGCCCCGACAGCCGCTACCCGCTGAGACCGGCCTTCCCAGCGACCAGGATTCGCCGAAGCCGTACCCGTGCCTGTCACCCGGTATCCGGGAGTGAACTTCCGCGAGCGCATCCGCGTGCCGATGCCACGGCCCGCACTCCGGCCTCGCGTCACGACGCGAAGCCGACGAAAGGTCAATACATCCCGGTTCATAGGCGCTCCGGTAGCGCGTCAGGCAGCAGCGCCATCGTCAACGCCCGTTGTCGACGTCACCATCCTCCAACGACCCCACGAACGGGAGCCGGCCCGACGTTGGCTCGGGGGACGCCTGCCCGGACGGGACGTGCCGGCCGTCTACCCGGAACACAACACCCCTAAAGGAGCAGACTGTCTCGTCCCAGGACATCTGTCTCGACGCACGGGATACGAGACTCTCGACAATGCCGCCACGGCACCCGGCGCGACGCAGAATAAGCTCGCGAAATGCATCAGGGAAGTCAGCGACCCGAGGAGTTTCAGCCAGATTCCGCTGCTCCGCCAGGTCGAAAAAAGGGACCCTTCCAGGTAAACCCGGTAGAACAGATGCTGATATTGCTCGGCATAGAACAGGATTTTCCGGAGGAGGACCCACCGATAGCCCGGCCTCGGTAGTCAGTCGCTCCGCCGAGGCCGGTGGGCCCGTGGTCTCCGGGCCGGGCGGCGGGGCTCCGCCACCCGCGGTGGGACAGTGCGCAGACCACCGCTGTCGATGCCGTCGTCGTTGGTGATCAGCGCGCGCATCGGTGGGTGACGTCTTCGCTGGCGGGACAGATGTCCACCCGGGCCGCCAGGCGTTCGATCAGGTCCCGTTCGCCGGTGGCGAGCCCGTGCCGGGTCGTGTTCAGCAGCTCGTCCGGGTCGTCGGAGCCGGCGTGCCCGTCCCGGACGAGACGGATGCCGCCACGCCCTGACTTTTCCCGCCGGCCGGGCCCCGACACGCCCGGCCGACCACCGGCCGGCCGACCGTGCCCGATCAGGCCAGGAGAACTCGCGGCGCGGGGCGCAGGAAACACCCAGACCTCGGGAAACACCCGAACCGCCATCCAAGGATAATTCGGCCAGCATCCGGAAGAGGAATCCCATCGCGGGCCGCGGGTTTGCGGCGACTTCCGCCGGGCAAGGCGGCCACGCGTAGGAATTTTCGTCGGCCGCCGCCATGAACCCGAGGAGCGGCCGACAGACCACATGTAGGTGTCATGCCACGCGACGACTCGGCGGATGACGGCGGACGAACGCGGCAGATGGCCGGAAATGACGGACTCGCGGCTGTCCTCAGCCGTTCACTGGCGGAGTTCGGAACTCTCGTGGGGCAGGATCCCGAGCGGGTCACCGGAGCACGCCGGACGGACTCTGGATGGTCGTTGTTGGTCGATATCACCGAGCTGGAGCGCATCCCGTCGACGACCAGCGTGCTCGCCACCTACCGGCTCGACGTCGACGAAAGGGGCTGCCTGGTGGGTTATGAGCGGTTGCGGAGGTTCGTACGCGGCGCCACCGACTGAGCGCGTACGCGGCCTATATGGGTCGGTAAGCCGGAGACCCGGCACGGCGGAATTCGGAAGAACGTGAGTCATGACGGTCGATCGCGGTTCTCTTGCCGGTCCCCCGCGGTTGCGCGCGCTGAGCGGGCCGCGCTCGGACTCTCTCGCCGATGTTCTGGAGAGAGTCCTCGACAAGGGAGTCGTGATCGTCGGCGACGTCGTCATCAGCGTTCTTGACGTCGAGTTGCTCACGCTCAAACTGCGGCTTTTCATCGCATCAGCCGACACTGCACGCGAAATGGGTCTGGACTGGTGGACCACCGACCCCTTCTACAGCCGTGAGGCGCGATCGCTGCAGCAGGAGAAGGAGCGGGAACTGCGCGACGAGACCCTGCGGGCGCTCCATACGGAGAACGAGGAACTGCGCTCCAGACTCGCCGTTCTCGAGAGTTCGGTGCGGGAGCGTCTCCCGTTCCGGGAGGCGACCGCGGTCGAATCCCGGGCAGAGCCGTCCACCGGAGCACCGGTGGAGGTGGCCGCCCGCCGCGACGAGCAGCGGCCGTTCTGGGCGCGGGACGCGGAACGGAGGCATGACGGTGGTCCCGGAAGACGCTGACTTCGGCAGCCTCGACGAACTGGCGGTCCGGCTCGCGCCGGGCGTCCTGGACGAAGCTGTGACCGAAGCCCGCGAGGTCGCGCGTGGGCAACTCGCCCGACTCCTGGCGCGGGAGATCACCAGAGCCGCCTGCGAGCGGGGCGTGGCGAGCGCGACGTGCTCCTCGCCGGCGGGCGCAGGCTCCTCGCCGGCGGGCACAGGCCGACGGGAGCACAGTGAGCACCGCCAGGCCCACCGCGACGGCCCGGTGCCAGCCTGCCACGACGGCCCCGGGCCAGGCAGCCGCGAGGGGCGGTCGCCCGGGGGCGTCGAGCGGGCCCGGGTGCTCTACGCCTACGGGATCGTCCCCGCCAGTACCGACGTTTCGGGCCTGCCAGGCCTCGCCGAGGGAACGACTGTCTGTGCCGTCACTCACGGCCAGGTCTCGCTCGTGGTCTCGGCCATCGACCCGGAGCTGCTGCGAGACGTCGAGGAGGACCTGTCGGAGACGGGACGTCTCGCCACCCTGGCCCGCGGCCACGATCAGGTCCTGCGGGAACTGCAGGACCTCGCGCCCGTGCTGCCGCTTCGGTTCGGAACCGTCCTCCCCGGCGAGAGCGAGGCAGCCGTCATCCTCGACGATCCCGACATCGAGCTGCCGCGCGCCCTCGACGCGCTCCGCGACGCGCGCGAGTGGGGATTCCGGATCGACGCCGCGGGACCGACCGAACCCCCGGCGAGCGGCGTCCTCCGGTCCACCGGCGCGGGCGAGTCGACCAGGGCCACACCCGCGCCGGCCCCGCCCTGCGCGGCGGGCGCCACGGACGCGGGGAACACCGCTCGTCCGGGTGCGGGCACCGCGTACCTCTCGGCCCGCCGGGACGAGCTGCGTGAGCAGGAGCGACGACGCGAGGAGACAGCCCGGCTGGTCGAGTGGACGCACCGGGAGCTGCTCGTCCACGCGCGTGACGTGGCCCGCCGTCCTGGCCGGCCGGACAGGGTCTTCGACTGCGCTTACCTCGTCGACCGCGGCGAAGAGGAGGGATTCCTCGACACGGCGGAGCGGCTGGGTCCGCCGCTGGAGGAGGCCGGGTACGTCGCCGCGGTGACCGGGCCGTGGCCGCCCTACTCCTTCGTCCATCTGACACTGGGCGGGGACGGCGGGAGCGGCTCCGACCGTGGGTCGGGTTCCGCCGAGGCGGGCCCGGCGGAAGCGCTCCGCGCGACAGCGACCCGTGCGACAGCGACCCGTGCGACAGCGACCCGCGAGGGAACAACTCGCGTTGCGGCGGGAGCGACGCCCGTCCGGTTCTCCGTCCCGACCGGGGATCGGCCGGGTGACGATCCAGAGTTCGAACCAGGTGAGGAGCGTGGCTGATCAGCGATTCGTCCCGACACCGCGGTACCGGGGCGGTGGCGTCGGTACCCGGCGGCGGCCGGGGGACCGCCCGGGAGAGCGGCCCGCCCGCGACTCGGCGCAGCCGCTCGCGGACCTGCTGGACAGGCTGGTCGACACCGGCGCGGTCGTCAGCGGCGACGTGGTCGTCGCCCTCGCCGGCGTGGACCTCCTGAGGATCGATCTTCGTCTGCTTCTGGTGGGCGTCCAGACCGCACTCGAGGGAACCGGCGAGGTCTGGCCATGACAACCGCCGGGCGCGGTGACGACCGGCGCCTGCGGCTCGACGCGGACCCGCAGGACGTGGGGCGCGGGCTCGGCCAGCTCGTGGTGGTCGTCCTGGAACTGCTACGCGAGGTGCTGGAACGACAGGCCATCCGCCGGATGGAGGGCGGGGGGCTGACCGCCGCGCAGATCGACGACCTCGGCCACTCGCTGCTGGAGATTCGCGCCAGCCTGGTACAGGTCCGTGAGTCGCTGGGCCTGTCGGCGCAGGAGACCGAAGCCGCCTTCGCGCGTGCCGGCCAGCTCCTGGCCGCGGACGACGACCGGGCCGCCCGCGGGCCGCAGGCCGCGGCACCGGAGTCCTGCGGGAAGCCGACCGACAAGGACATGTCCCGCCAGGAACAGGTCGGCCCGGGCAACGCCAGAACCAGGTCAGCCGTCCCGGAGCCGGGTGAACCCAGGGCAACCGTCCGGAGGCCGGGCCTCCGGGAGAAGACGAGGACAGCGCCATGACCGTCGCCAGCTATCCCATGGGACGGGCGCCCAGGCCGAGCGGGCTCGCCGACGTCCTCGACGTCGTACTCGACAAGGGCATCGTCATCGACGCCTACGTGCGCGTCGCCCTGGTGGGCATCGAGATCCTCACCATCGACGCGCGCATCGTGATCGCCAGCGTCGACACCTACCTCCGGTTCGCCGAAGCCGTGAACCGGCTGGACATCCAGCCCAAAGAACAGGTGGCAGGGCTGCCGGGGCTCATGCGCGAGGTCACCGAAAGCTCGTCCCGGCACCGCGTCAAGGGAGCCCTGGGCGGGATCAGGGAGACCGCCGAGGACGTCGCCGAGGCGCTGCGCGGATCGTCCTCCTCCGACCAGAACGGGCGCGGGATGCCTGCCGAGCGGTTCGCGCCCGCCGAGCGCCGCGGCGGCCGGGAGGGGTGAGCCATGCCTGTCGTGCTGTACGGAATCGTCCGGGCAGGCCACCCCCTCCCGGAACCGGACCCGGACCCGGGCGCGGGCGCGGCGCTCGGCATCGGCATCGGCCATCCGCGCGCGCCACTGCGGCTGGTGCGTTCGGGCCCCCTCGCCGCGGTCGTCAGCGGGACGGCGGACATCGGCGAGCTCGGGGAACAGGAGGCCGTCAGACACCTGGAGATCCTCCAGCGGCTGCTCGTCGACGGCCCGGTGCTGCCGGTACGGCTGGGAACGGTCGCGCCGGACGACGACGCCGTCCGGACGGAGGTACTCGAACCGGTCCGTGACAGCCTTCCCGAGCAGCTGGACGCGATCGACGGTCTGGTCGAGCTGCATGTCGACGTCGAAGAGGCGGAACAGACCGAGCTCGCGGAGGCGGTGGGCGCCACCTCGCTGGCCCACGCCCCGCCCCCGGAGGACCTGGACGGCCGGATCCAGCTGGGGCAACAGATCGCGGAACTCGTCGTCGCGCGCCGCACGGAACAGGCGCGGGCGATTCTGGACGAGCTGCGCCCGCTGGCACACGCGGACCGGCCACGCAGGCACCACGGGGGGCCGGAGGATCCCGCTCTCAGCTGGGCGTTCCTCGTCCCCGCCGACGCACTGGCCGACTTCGACGCCGCTGTGGAGCGGATCCGTGCGACCCGTCCGCACCTGACCGTCGAGTACGTCGGACCGCTACCCGCGGTCGACTTCGTCGAGTTCCCCGCCCGAGTACTCACCGAAGCCCGCGAGGCCGCCGCGGACGGCGGCTCCTTCGGCGGGTCGGGCCGATGGGGCTGGGGCGAGGACAGAACCGGGTCCGGCCGACCGAGCAAGGCCCGGGAGAGAGAGGAGCCTCGATGATCAACGTCAAATGTGCCCTGGCACTCGCGGGAGGTTATGTCCTCGGCCGGACGAGGAAGGCCAAGGCAGCCATCGGCCTGGGGCTGTGGATCTCCGGTCGCAACTATCACGCGAAGGACGTCGTGCGCGACCAGGTGGTCCGGCTGGTGCGCTCCGCGGACGGCGAACAGCTGATCAACCAGATCAAGGGGCCGGCCACGGAAGCCGGCCGGCGCGCCGCGGTGGCGGTGTACGAGGCCCAGATCGGTCGACTCTCCGATGCGCTGGCCAAGCGCACGGAACGACTGACGGCGACGCTGGGCGACTCGGAGAAGGTTGTCCGGGACTCAGAGAAGGTCGTCCGGGATTCGGAGAAGGTTGTCCGGGAGGGAGCCGAGGCCGCCGTCGAAGGCGTCGAAGGCCTCGTCGGTGCCGTGACGCCCGGTAAGCTCCGTGATCGCAAAGGCGGCGGTCGGTCGTCCTCGGAGCGCGCCGACGAACGTGGCCCGAGCGGCAACGGCCCGGTCGACGAGGACCGCGCTGAAACACAGAACGCCACCGGCCGCGACAGGACGGAAGCGGGCCGCGCGGCCGATCAGGACGACAGCGACGAGGGCGGGACGGAGCCCGCCGCCGAGCGGCGGGTCCCGGACAGGTCCGCCGGACCGCGCCGGGACACCGGCCGCGAACCACTCGAGCGGGCGGCGCAGGGATCCACCGGTGGAGGTGCGCGATGACCCGGACGACGGAGCAACCGCACGGCCTGATCGGCACCCTCCTGCACAATCCAGCGAGCAGGAGGCTCGCCGACCAGGCGGGAGACCTCGCGAAGGCGGGCGGCGGCCGGCTGGCCGGACGGGTCAGTGAGCGACTCACCTCCAGCACGGACAAACTCAACGGTCTCAGCGACTCCGGCGGGCGGATCTCGTCGCTCGCCGAGGGCGCCGGGAGACTGCTCGAGGGCCAGTCTCCACTGAAGGCGGCGACTGGGACGATCATGTCGAACATCAAGGACAAGGTGAAGGGGGCCTTCGGCGCGGCCAAGGGCAAGGCCGGCGGGAAGAGCGGGCCGCCCAAGGCGATGAACATCGAGGAGTCGGTGGACATCGGCGTACCGGTGTCGGTCGCCTACGACCAGTGGACGCAGTACCCCGAGTTCGCCAAGTTCATGAAAGGCGTCGAGGCGGTCGAGACCAAGAGCGAGACCGAACAGAACTGGCGGGTCAAGGTCTTCCGCTCCAGGCGCAGCTGGCAGGCGAAGGTCACCGAGCAGATCCCCGACCGCCGGATCGTCTGGACATCCGAGGGAGCGAAGGGCTCGGTCAAGGGCGCCGTCACCTTCCACCCGCTCGCCGACGACCTGACGCGCGTGCTGCTGGCGATGGAGTACTACCCCAGCGGGTTCATGGAGAAGACCGGCAACCTGTGGCGCGCCGGTGGGCGACGGGCCCGGCTGGATCTGAAGCACTTCCGCCGCTTCGTCATGTTCAGCGGGAAGGCCACCGGCTCCTGGCGGGGCGAGATCCGGGACGGAAAGGTCGTTCGCTCCCCGGACGAGGACCAGTCCGAACCCCGCGAAACCCGGCAATCCGAACCCCGCGACACCCGGGAGGAGGCGCGGAGCTCGGAAACCACGCAGGCCGCACAGGACAGTGACGGCCAGGGCGCGGCGACGTCCGGGGAATCCGAGTCCGGGGAATCCGAGGTGCGGGCCGGGTCGAAGTCCGACCAGCCCGCCGGTGCCGACGAGCCTGTCCGAGCCTGAGGCGGCCTCGTGGCCGCGCGTTACGGCCTCGGCATCGCGATGGGACGCCGGACGGCGGATGGGCCAGGTGCCGTCCGGCGCCCCATCGCGGACGCACCGTATCGACACCGCGTCGGCTACCTGAGGACGGCGTCGATGCTCTTCTTGATAGCGCTTGGCTGGGCCGGACTGTGCGGGGCCTTCTCCTTCACCTCCAGCAGACGTTCCCCGATCTCGGACAGCTGCTTGCGACCGAGCTTCTCCCGGACCTTGGGGAACCAGCCCTCTTCCTCCTCCTCGATGTGGCGCGTCACATTCTCGATCAGAACGGTCGTCTTGGCGCTGAAACGTTCCGCGTCGGGCGGAAGAGCGGCGAGTTCCACGGCCAGCAGGTCAGCCACGTGGTGCTCCTCATACGACTCGAGGATCTCGTCCTCCAGGTCGGGCAGAAGGCTCCGCACCTCCGGATACATGACCTCGTTCTCGATATAGGTGTGCACGGTGAGCAGCTCGATGATCTTCTCGACGAGCTTGCCCTTTGCGGTGAAGGCTCTGTCTCCCACCTGCTGGAACTGCTTGAAGGCGGCCTTGATGTCCTTGTGGTCGGCCTTCAGGAGCACGATCGCGTCCGTCGACATCGAGCTTCCTCCGAAATCTTGTCCTGGGTGGGCGCTCGTTGCGGCGCATCCCCCCGACGCTGGCAGTCAAACGCACGGCGGCGCTCAGGCTTCGCCTCGCCGCCGGCCCGAAACCCTCTGTTCACCGGTAAGCCTGCCCGGATACTCGACCGTTCACCCCGTGACGGGGGAACGATCCACGGCGAAGCGTGCACCCGACCCTGACTCGGCCGGCGCGGCTCACGGGTCCCTGATTCGGTCGTGGCGGGCGGGGGACCGTGAGGGACATGGCCCGTGACGCCTCCGGCGGCCCGGAGATCACCGCGAAAGACTTCCGGACCTGGTCGGCGACCGTGCTCGCGGCGGTCGCACCTGGCCACGAGCGCGCCGCTGGCTCGCGAGAGGGCCTCCCCGAGCCCGCGCGGACGCGCCGTCAGCCGGAT
Source organism: Frankia sp. Mgl5 (assembly GCF_023242985.1). NCBI lineage: Bacteria > Bacillati > Actinomycetota > Actinomycetes > Frankiales > Frankiaceae > Frankia > Frankia sp. Mgl5. The sequence continues at coordinate 25,699 of NZ_JALKFY010000804.1, forward strand.
GTGCAAGGAGGGCGCCCACCACCTGGGCAACACCCGCGGTCCGCCGCGCCTCCTATCGCGCCGAGTCACGCTCGGCGGCACGGGCCAGACCACATCCACCGTTGCTCGGACGTTCCCGCCGTGAGCGTCGGTGCAGCACCCAGACAGTGGTCAGAGTGAGGACGATCGTGATTGCGGTGAGCGTGAGGAGGCTGCCGGTTGTCGCGTGGTCGAAGGTGTCGCCGTAGCCGCCCATGCTCGGCACGATGTCGGCGTAGCGACCGAGCTCGAATTCATGTCCCAGTGCTTCGAACGTGTAGCGGGTGGACAGGCCGAAGCTGAGCAGACGTCCTGGAACGGCCATGTCAGCCACGGGAACGACGGCGCCGGCGAACAGGACCTGGAGGATGCTCACCGCGACCAGCACCGGGAACAATGCGGCGATCTTAGCGGCGACGTAAGCGCCGACGCTGAGTCCGGCGAGGCACTCCCGCCGAAATATCGCCAGCTCGCCGACAATCTGGAGCAGCCCATAGGTCAGACCGAAGAAGAACCCGTCGAACGCGATCCAGAACACGGTCTGGGCCGGGCCTGCGTCGGCCGGGTCGCCCGGGTAGAAGGCACCTGGTCGGAACAGGGTCGCCATCATGGCCGTGACCAGCACCGGTGACCCGAGCAGGACAGCGAGTGTCAGTCGCAAACGGGAACGTGTGCCGGGCCTCGGCACGGGTACGCGTCCGTTGCACCGCCACCCGGCGCCGGCGGCTCGCCGGCAAGCGCCGATGCCGGTGGCGAGCGGCTGCTACATCGCAACTGGCCAGGTCGTGAAGCGTGCGAGAAGAGGTCGACATGCGCGGATCCGAACGGCTGCTCGATCGGCTCGAGCGAGAGCAGAGGCTTGATGCCCCTGCGGAGGCGGTCTCGGGCTTCTGGTCGGCGGCGCTGCGCTCCGAGCGGTTGCGCGATGTGCTCAGCGGCCGGCAGCTCGGGCATCCGCTGCATCCCGCGGCGATCCTCGTCCCGGCGGGGACGCTGCTGAGCGCGACGATGCTGGACACCACTGGTGGCGCCGCCCTCCGCCCGGCCGCGCGACGGCTCGTCGGACTCGGCCTGCTGTCGGCCGGACCGGCCGCGCTCGCCGGGTGGTCGGACTGGCTCGACACGGAGGGCGCCGAGCGCCGGGTCGGGCTCGTCCACGCCGCTTCCAACGTGGTGGGACTCGCAAGCTACGCGATCTCATGGCGCCAGCGTCGTCGCGGCGCGCGTGGGCTGGCCGCCAGTCTCGCGGGTGCGGCCGCCCTCGGCCTCGGCGGCTGGTTGGGTGGTCACCTCGCCTACGCGCTGGGGGTGGGGGTGGACACCACCGCGTTCCAGCGGGGGCCGGCCGAGTGGACGGACGTGCTGGCGGCCAGCGAGGTCACCACGGAACTGCGGCAGGTCGAGATTGATGGGGTGCCGGTGCTGCTGACCAGGGTCGACGGTCAGGTCGTCGCGATCAGTGACCGCTGTACCCACCGGGGAGGCCCGCTGCACGAGGGCGAGCGCACCGGCGGCTGCGTGCGCTGCCCCTGGCACGGAAGCCAGTTCGAGTTGGCCTCCGGCGAGGTCGTCCAGGGCCCCGCCACCCGTCCGCAGCCGGTCTACGAGGTCCGCGAGACCGGCGGGCGGGTCGAACTCCGCCGCTCGGAGGTCCGGACGCTACGCGCCAACCCCGTCGGACCGTCGCCCAGCCCGGAAGCACGGCTCCGGATCTCGACCGAAGGCCAGGCGGTGACCAGCGCGGCCATGCATCGCACGAGCCAGCACATATGACGAACCGCACCCCCGGGTGCGAGACCCGAGCGCCCGTCGCGGTCCGGCCCTCCCGCCGAATCGGCATGCTGGTGGCACTTGCCGGAATATGGTGGAGAAATTCAGCAGGGCAGCCAGGAAACGAGGAATTCTGACCGGATATCGCTATTCCGGCGGATCAGAGAAAAGGACCCGTTAGGGCAGACCCCGTCGAACAGATACTGATACTGCTCGGGATAGGACACGATCTACCCGGGAGCAGCAGCACGGGTGCGGTTTGGACCCGGGCAACCGGGCACGTCCAGATCTGTCCACCGAATCCGCCCCGCCTCGCCGAGCGGGGCATCACGGGATGGAGTGCCCGATGGCGATGAGCGAAGCCGAGGTCGAGCGTGCCCGCGCCGCCCAGCTGCCCGACGACGACGTTGTGGGTGTCCTGCTCCGTCAGCACGCCCGCGTCCGTGACCTCTTCGCCGACATCCAGAGCACGACAGGCGAGCACAAGAAGCAGGCCTTCGACGAGCTGCGCGCGCTGCTCGCGGTGCACGAGACGGCGGAGGAGATGGTCCTGCGGCCGGTGACCGCCGAGGCCGACCGGACCGTCGCCGAGGCCCGCAACCGGGAGGAGGACGAGGCCACCCAGGTCCTCAGGGTGCTGGAGAAGATGGACGTCAACAGCGCCGAGTTCGACCGCCGGCTTGCCGAGTTCGAGAAGACCGTCTCCGATCACGCCGAGCACGAGGAAAGCGAGGAGTTCCCACGCATCCGCGCCGCCCGCACCGAGGACCAGCTCGAACACATGGGCCGCCGGCTGCGCACCGCCGAGAAGATCGCTCCTACCCATCCGCACCCGTCCACTGCGGGGTCACCGGCGGCCCAGTGGACCATCGGCCCAGTCGCCTCGATCATCGACCGGGTGCGCGACGCGGTGCGGCCATCGCATCGACCGCCACGCGGCGGTCGGAGGGCATGACCGACAGCGACGGCACGAGACCCATCGGGGGCGCGCCGACAAGTCCGACTATCTCCAGACCGCAGCCCGGTGCCGCCGAACGCACCGCGGGCGCCGCCACGGTCACGTCCAAGCCGCACCCGACAGCGGCCTGGACGAGGGTTCGTGAGCACCGCGCCTGTCTCCCCGCCGAACGGCGCGCCCAGCCGGGCTTCGACGCCCAGAACCGTCATCAGGCGCGCGATCCACACCCATGGGCTTCCTCACCGGGACTTCGGTCCTCGTCGGCTGAGGCATGCTCGCCGACTTTGATCGCCATGCTCAGCCGCGGACCCGCCGGCGGTCCGTTTCGCTCTTCGTCGCGCACATCGGGCGAGGGCTGCGCCGCCGACACCGTCCGCGAAGGCGGGACGGTTTCGCGCCCGGCGCCGCGGGGAGGGCGATGACGGAAGGAGCAGCTGACGGCGCATGGCCGCCACCGAGGCCGAGATCCGGGTGTCGGGACCACCCCACAGGCCCGCTCGGAGCGTACCGCTGATGGGAGAGGTGAAGCTGTTGAAGCAGGACGAGATCGTCTCCGCCGTTCGCGGGACCGCCCGGATAGACAGCGTCGAGCACGCCGAGGCCGCCGTGCGGGCGACTCTGTCGGTACTCGGCGAGCGGTTGTCCGGCGGGGAGACCAAGGACCTGGCCTCCCAGCTCCCGTCGCCGTTCGCCCAGGCGCTGCCGCCAGCCGGCCGTGGCGAACGGTTCGGGCTCGACGAATTCTATCGGCGCGTCGCCGAGCGGGAAGGCGAGGGCTGCGACGAGGCGCATGCCCGCCAGCATGCCCGGGCGGTGGTCGCGGCGCTGAAGGCGTCGATCAGTCCGGACGAGTTCGAGGACGTCGCTGGGCAGCTCCCCAGCGACTACGCCGACCTGCTGGGCCGCGAGCCGGTCATCCACTACTGACCACGGACCGCACGCCGCTGTGCGCTACTCGAAGCGGATCGCGCAGGTGGTTTACATGCGGCCGGGAAGGGAATGGGCGCTCCGTCCACGTTCGTCGGGTTTGTCGGCGCGGCTTGCCAGCTCGCAGTCCAGGGCGAGGTCGAGGACGCGGTGCGAACTGCTCGACGGGTTCCGTCCGGGCTGCAAAAGAGCAGCTCACAAGCCGCGCCTGGATTTTGGAGCCCCGCAGGGTCGGGTGAGTGCCACGATCAGGAACACGGCCGTGATGAATCCGGTCGCTACGGTGAAGGCGCTGGCCATGCCGTGGGCGAGCAGGTAGTGGTTCAGGTCCTGCGGGTTGAGACCGGATGGTGGGTTGTGGGCAGCGGCGCGGCTCGCCGCGCCGTAGACCGTGACCAGCACGGCGAGTCCCAGTGCGGCTCCGATCTGCTGCGTCACGACCGCCATGCTGGAGGCTGCGCCTGCGTCTCTCGGGCTGACGTTGGCGACCGCGCTGACGTTGAGTGGCACGACGAGCAGTCCGACCCCCAGGCCGAACAGCAGCATGGGACCAAGGACGCCACTGAGATAGTCCGTGTCTGCCGACATGCGGGTGAGCCAGGCCATGCCGCCTCCGCAGAGCACGGCGCCGACGAGCATGAGCGGCTTTGGGCCGGCCTTCGCCAGCAGCGTCGAGGCGCGTTGCGCGGAGATGAGGAGACCGACGGACAGGGGCAGGAAGGCGAAGCCTGCCCGCAGTGCGCTGAAGCCGAGGACCTCCTGGAGGAACTGGGTGGTGAAGAAGAACATGCTGAACATGCTGCCGAGCAGGAGGAGAAGCAGCAGGTAGGTGCGAGCCCTGGCGGGTTCGGCTACCAGCCGCAGGGGGACCACCGGTTGCTCGGTGCGGGCTTCCTGGGTGGCGAAGAGCGACAGCGCGACGACCGCGAGCCCGAACGCGGCCAAGGTCCAGGTGTTGCTCCAGCTGTTGGAGGAGGCGCGGAGGAAGCCGTATACCAGCGCTGCCAGGCCGACGGTCGCGGTCAGGGCGCCGGCGAGGTCGAACCGGCCGGGGTTGCGCCGTGGGCCGTGGACGAACCTGGGTGCCAGTGCCGCGACCCCGAGGGCGATCGGCACGTTGATGAACATCACCCAGCGCCAGGACGCCCAGGTGGTGAGCATCCCGCCGAGGATCAGGCCGATCGACCCGCCGACCCCGTTCGCGGCGGCCCACGTGCCGAGCGCTTTGGTCCGCTGGGGGCCTTCGGGGAAGTTCGCTGTCAGTAGCGCGAGGGCGTTCGGTGAGGCGCAGGCGGCACCGACGCCCTGCCCGACCCGGCAGACGATGAGCATCCACGGCTCGGTACCCAGGCCGCCGGCCAGCGAGGTGACACCGAAGAGCAGGACGCCGGCCTGGAATACCCGCAGCCGGCCGAGGATGTCCCCGGCCCGGCCGCCCAACAGGAGCAGGCCGCCGAAGGTAAGGGTGTAGGCGTTGAGCACCCAGGCCAGGTCGGTGGGTGAGAAGCGCAGCGCGCGCTGGATGTCGGGGAGCGCGACGTTCACGATCGTGGTGTCGAGCACGAGCATCAGCTGACAGGCCACGATCACGACCAGGGCGAAGTGGCTTCGCCTGTCGTCCGGCCGGGTGCCGGAGACGCTCGCTTCCTGCTGGGTCGCCGCGGGGGTGGACACCGACGCCTCCTCGGGGAAACCAGATAAGGTCCGATCTCGTATCTTGCGGGCATGCTAGCAGCGCCGACGACGCTTTGGGTACCAAGACGTACCTTAAAGTCGGCGGTATGATCGACGTCGTGTCGCGAGGCTGAGCACGCCGACATGGTGGGAGGAGACGGGCGATGACTGTCGCGTCCAGCTCCGGTCGATCCCTCGGCCCAGCCACGCGCCGTCGCGGCGACAACCTACGAAAAGCGATCTTCGAAGCCGTGTTCGAGCAGTTGCGAACGGTCGGCTACGCCAATCTGACGATGGACAAGGTCGCCGCAGCCGCGCGCACCAGCAAAACCGTCCTCTACCGCCGGTGGTCCTCCAAAGACGACATGATCAACGAGGCGCTGCGGGACGCGCTGCCCTCACCCACCGACGTGGCACGAACCGGCAACGTGCGCGCCGACATCCACGCACTGCTGCGGTGCATCCAGGTTGCCTTCACCTCGACCAGGGGCACCGCGTTCCAAGTCGTCTCGGCGGAGTCCGGCTGCGAGCGCGGGTTCGTGCGCCAGGCCGTCATAGAACACGTCGTCGAGCCCTGCACCGAGCTGATCCTCGGCGTGCTGCGGCGCGGCGTCGAACACGGCGAGGTTCGCCCCGAAGCGGCCTGCGAGTTGGTGGCCAGCAGCGGCCCCGCCATGCTCGTGCAGTACTCCCTGGTTCACGGCCCAGTCCTGCCCGACGAATTCATTTCGACCGTCGTCGACCAGATCGTGCTGCCGCTGGCGGCCCCCACCCCCACCAGCGGCGACAGCCTCCCCGCGGCCACGGCACTATTGCGCTAAGCGCCCGCCAGACCCGCGACGGAACACCCCGAGGTCCGCGACAGCCTGAAACCCGGATTCTGGAGCCCCACAGGTGGGCGGGCGTGAGACTCCAGGCATTCATTAGCCGGGCCGCGATGTCCGACTGGAGGTCGTCAGCGTTTCTGGGCCGTGTGGCACCGTGGGGCTCGGGTCTTGGAGCGATGCGGTGATGGCCTCACCACAAAGGGCTTGGACTTTGGCCGGATCGGCGGCGCCAGGATGGGCGAGGGAAAGGGCTGCGATGCCTCGGGCCATCCCCATGACGAGCACGGCAGCGGCGTCGGCGTCGGTGTCGGCGCGGATCGATCCGTCCTGCTGACCGGCTCGGATGGTCTCGGCGAGGTCGCGATGTGTTTGCCGGTCTGCGTGGACGACGGCGGGCAGCGGGGAGTCGGACGGGAACGTCGCGCCCCACATCACGACCACGGCGCGCTCCTCGGGTGCGTCGGCGGCGATGAAGACCTCGAGGTAGGTCTCGATCGTCACACGAAGCGCCTCGAGGGCGGAGAGCTCCTCGGCTCGCTGGTCGGTGCGCTCGAGGGCCTCGGTCGTCGCCTCGAGCGTGCGCTCGTGGGCGCGCTCGGCCAGCCGGGTGATCAAGCCCTCTTTCGACCCGAAGTGGTAGGCGGGCATCTCTCGGCTCGTCCCAGCGCGCGCGCCGATGCTGCGCAGCGACGTCCGCTCGAACCCGCGCTCCGCGATCAGTTCGGCCGCAGCTCGCAGCAACGCCGCTTCGGACGCGGCGCGGCGCTCGACCTGCGTTCGCCGCTGCGGACGTTCGACCACCGTCAGGACGATAGCAAAGTCCTGGCACGCGCCAGAGAAGTGCTAACTTGTCGGGCACGTGCCAGGTAACACTGACTCAGTCAACTGGGGGAGGCTCGGTTGCCGCGTGCGATCGTGTTCAACGGTGATGGCCTGCTGGACGGCTTGGACATCAACCAGATCCCGCTGCGGAACATCATCGTGCTGCCAGGTGGGGGCGTCGACCTGAGCCTGGCGCGCTCGATGATCAACGATGGCGAGGTCCCCACCGCAGAGCTGGCGGGCGAGTCCTTTCCCCTGGAGCGATTCGACGCCGTGCGCGTCTCACTAGAGGTTGCGTGATGTGTGGCGTCGAGGGGGCCACGCGGCACGAGGCCCGCTGCTGCCGGCTGATGGACATCAACAACCGCGGGCTACCGCCCGGTCGGCACCGCCGAGGTCACCATGCACAGGACGGATTCCGGCGGCAACGTCACCGGGCGACCGTGGCCGACCCGACGGGCATCACCGCCAGCCTCACCACGGTCGGCGGGGCCCGAGGACCGCGATTATGAAAGGGAGAACGATGGAACGACTGTCGATCGAGCCGCTGAGCGTGCTGGGACTTCCGCCGGTTGAATCCGTCGGCCTGGCCGCCGACCTCGGGCTCCAGTACGTGGCGCTCGCCCTGAGCGCCTTACCGAATCCCTACGGCTACCCGCCCTTCTCACTGCGGGACGATCTCGCCCTGCGGCGCGAGACACGCGCCGCCCTGCGCGACCGGGGGGTGACGGTCTCCCTGGGCGACGGGTTCGTGCTCCATCCCGGCAGGGACATCCGTGATCTCGCCGGCGACGTCGCCATCATGGCCGAGCTCGGCGCCCAGCGGATCAACACCGTCACCTTCGATCCGGACTTCGGCCGCAGCGTCGACCAGTTCGGCGTGCTTGCCGAGATGGCCGCCGAGCTCGGCCTGGCGACGACGCTGGAGTTCTCGCCCGGGCTCACGATCGCCGATCTCCCCACGGCGCTCGCCGCCGTCCGGGCAGTCGGGAGGCCGGACTTCCGTCTCCTCATCGACACGATGCACCTCGTGCGGTCCGGCTCCGGCCCGGCCGAGGTCGCCGCCGTCGACCCCGACCTGATCGGCTACATCCAGCTCAGTGACGTCCCGCTCGTGCCCACCATCCCTGACTACATGGAAGAGGCGTGTTTCGAGCGGATGGTGCCGGGCACTGGCGAGCTGCCTCTGCTCGAGATCCTCGAGGCACTGCCGCGCCATCTGGTGATCGGACTGGAGGTACCTCTCCGCTCCCAGGCCGACGCCGGCGTCGGCCCCCACGACCGGCTCAGCCGGTGCGTCGACGCCGCCCAGAAGCTCCTCGTCCAGGTGACCGACCGATGAACGACGGTCAGCCGCCGGCACGCACCGGGGTGACGGCCCGACCGCCCGTCACGGGCCACGCGCTCGGGGCCGACCCGACCGCGCACCGACCGGATCCCGGAGCCGTCGGCGTGGGCCCTCGGCGCATCGGCAGCCTGGAGGTCTCCGTCGTCGGTCTCGGCGGCAACAACTTCGGCACGGACTTCTTCGGCGCCGGCTGCGACGGCCGCGAGGTCGATCGGATCGTCCACGCCGCCCTCGACGCGGGCATCAACCTCTTCGACACCGCCGAGGAGTACAGCATCACGTCCTTCCTGGGTGAAGGGCACTCCGAGGAGCTGATCGGTGCGGCGCTCGGCCGCCGTCGGGACGAGGCGATCATCGCCACGAAGTTCCTCAACCAGAGTGAGGCCGACCCGGATCAGCGGGGCGCGGCGCGCATCGTGGCTGCCGTGGAGGCCAGCCTGCGGCGGCTCGGGACGGACCGGATCGACCTCTACCAGCAGCACCAGCCCGACCCCTTCACGCCGATCGAGGAGATCCTCGAGGCGCTCGACCGGCTGGTCCGCGCCGGCAAGGTGCGCGAGGTCGGTTGCAGCAACTTCAGCGGCCAGATGCTGGACGAGGCCGCTGCGACCGCGGCCCGGGCGTCGTTCTCGCCGTACCGGTCCTGTCAGGTGCAGTACAGCGTGCTGGAGCGCCCCCACGAGGGCGTGCTCGGCGCGGTGGAGCGCACCGGCATGACCGTCCTCGCCTACTTTCCCCTCGCCAGCGGACTCCTCACGGGCAAGTACCGCCGGGGCGAACCACCGCCGCCGGACGCACGGCTCGGTGCGGACGCGCCGGTCAGCACCATGCTCCGCCAGGGGATCATGGCCCGCCGCCCGCCGCTGTCCGACGAGCGGCTCGCCACCGTCGAGCAGCTGTCGGCCTTCGCGGAGGAACGAGGGCGTTCTCTGCTCGAGCTCGCGATCTCGTGGCTCGCCTCCCAGCCCACCATCGCGTCGGTCCTGACCGGCGTCACGAAGCCCGAGCAGGTCATCGCCAACGCCTCCGCCGCCGGATGGCAGCTCACCCCCGATGAGCTGGCGGCCGTCGACGCAATCGTCGCTCAGGAGGCCGAGGTTCTCTGATCGTCGTCGATGGGCGCGGGCAGGCTGCTCGTGGCGTGGAGTGACACGGTGGCCCACCCCAACGTATCGTCCCCCGACTCCGGCCGCAGGGCCGCTCCGTCCCATCCGCGCAGGTAGGTCTCGTACACGTGACGGAGGAATGGCAAGGGGATCGGATGATGGTAGCCGGCGCCTGGCTGCGTACCAGCGGATGCGCAGCCAGGCCGGGGGCGCGCAACGCACATACGGCGACTGCCGTCGGTACACGGTGCGGACTGCTTCGGCGAGACCTCAATTCCGGTCGATACAACACCACATTTCGTGGTTCAACGCGGCCAAGGCTTCACCACGATCATCCTCGATGGAGTGCGGCCGGCGCACTTCCGCGATCCGACCGGAAACTGCCGGGAACTGCGCGGCGGCTAGACCAGAGGGAGCATCCAACTAAAGCCGGTAACTAGTTGTCGAGTATCAGCATTCATCTGCACTTCCAGCTGACTTGCTATCACGCGCCAAGGTTTCAGACGCTGGACGAGACCACAAGGCGAAGCCGGTGAGCGCGAGCACTGGCAACTGGAAGCTGCGGGCTACAGAAAGAAATATCATGCCATTTGCAGAGAAGTACGGACCATGGGCAGTCATCACGGGCGCCTCCGAAGGGACCGGGCAGGCATTCGCCCGCCGCATAGCCTCCGAGGGTCTACCCTCCATCCTTCTCGCGCGACGGTTGGAACCGTTGAACGACCTGGCGAACTCGATCCGTGCCGAAACCGGCGTTGAATGCATCACGGCGTCAGTGGACCTGGCAGCTGAGGACGGCGCCCAGCAAGTCATCGAAGCGGTAGGTGACCGCGAGATCGGGCTGTACGTCGCCAACGCAGGTGCCGACACCAACGGAGCGCACTTCCTCGACATCGACGTCGAACCCTGGCTGAACCTGATGCGCATCAATGTTCTGACGATGATGCAGCTGTGTCATCATTTCGGCGGATCCATGCGGGCGCGTCGTCGCGGCGGATTACTGCTGGTCAATTCCGGCGCAGCCTATGGTGGCAGCAGCTTCATGGCGGCCTACGCGGGAAGCAAAGCCTTCGAACTGTGTTTCGGCGAGTCCCTGTGGGCCGAGCTGCGCCCCTACAATGTCGATGTGCTCAACCTGGTTCTCGGCAAGACCGATACACCGTCCTTCCGGGCCCTGCTGGCGGAAAAGGGATTGCCGGAGCCGACCGACTGGGCCACATCGCAAGATGTGGCTGAGGCCGGAGTGACGCGCCTTCCGCACGGACCCATCCATAATCAGGGCCAGGAAGTTGACACCGCGGGCGATCAACGACGCGCCAGGATTCTGATGATCGACGAGATGACCAAGGACGTCTTCGGGGAGAGGGTCCCTGACTGAACAGGTCGTTTCAGAATGATCCTCGGAGTTTTCATAGGCAGATGATCGAGCAGGCGAGGCTGAGGACCGCCTGGTGTATGTCGACGCGGTGTTCCTAGTGTCCTGCGCCAGAAGTTTCGGGTAAGTAGTAACTTTGGCAGGTAGGGGAACCTCGGCCTGGGTCATCCAGGTGAGTAGCCGGGGGGAATCGCACCCCCCGGCTCTCGCAGAACCGGGCGTAAACCTCTCGGTTTACCCGGCTC
>NZ_JALKFY010000310.1:0-242 GCF_023242985.1 Frankia sp. Mgl5
GTGTGCAGTGAGAGAGATTTTGTGATTCGTCCATCAGCTGTCCAACCGCGCTTGATCCACGCTGCCGGAATTCGTTCCACAGGCCTTTCCGCTTCGCCCGGGATTGCCGAGCTGGTGCTGGAACGCCTTCAGGAATCAGGATTGGAACTGGCTGAATACGAGCAGGCAGAGCATGCGCTACCCGACCTTTTTGCCGAAGAACAGGAGCAGGGAGAAATCATCTGTCTCTGTCGATCCATTAC
>NZ_JALKFY010000311.1:0-242 GCF_023242985.1 Frankia sp. Mgl5
ATACGGGACTGGGACAGAGCACAGGGTTTGATTATACCCGCACGGCTAACCCGACACGAGCGGTACTGGAGCAGGCGATCGCCGATCTGGAAGGAGGAGAGGCCGGATTTGCCTGTGCCTCGGGAATGGCGGCGATTCAAACGCTGATGGGGATCTTTTCACAGGGTGACCACTTGATCGTCTCGCTTGACCTGTACGGGGGCACATACCGATTGTTTGAACAGGTGCTGACCCGTTTTGGT
>NZ_JALKFY010000312.1:0-242 GCF_023242985.1 Frankia sp. Mgl5
GTTTACTTCTGCACGGATGTTGCGCACGCTGCGGATTACTTCCATCAACAGAGCCATTTCCGCCTCCGCTTCCGGGAAACTCCACGCTGCTTGCACCCGCGGCCAAGCGGCAACTGTCAAGCTTTCGCCTTGGTGCGGCAGAGCCTGCCAGATTTCCTCGGTCATAAACGGCATGAACGGATGCAACAGGCGCAATGTCTGATCAAGAACGGTAACGAGTACGGACTGCGTTGTTTTCTTGG
>NZ_JALKFY010000313.1:0-242 GCF_023242985.1 Frankia sp. Mgl5
GAAAGGTGGGCGTGTGTTTTACGCGCATGAGAAGCAAAAAAGCTCTGCCTCTGCCACTTCCCCTCGCCAGCATGATCTGGATCAGGTCCAAAGGGTCGACGGATATTGCTCCGCCCTCTCAGCCCAGCCTTTCGGACTCCCCTAGCAGTCTTGCATTATGTTGTTTGCTTTTTCAGTATATGCCTGTTCGTTTCCTCTGGCAAGAGAGCCGTCCCTCAATCTTCATCCTTGTAGTCGTAGCT
>NZ_JALKFY010000314.1:0-241 GCF_023242985.1 Frankia sp. Mgl5
ATTGAGGGATGCACCTGCTGAAACGGAAGATGGACATCGCGTGGAGCTCGTTGCCAATATCGGACGCCCCGAAGAAGCGGAAGCGGTATTAGAAAAAGGGGCCGACGGAGTGGGGCTGTTCCGTTCCGAGTTTCTCTTCATGGACCGGGCTACCCTGCCGAGCGAAGAAGAGCAATTCGAAGCGTATCGCAGCGCAGCGGCTGCTTTCTCGGGGAAACCTGTAATCATCCGTACCTTGGAT
>NZ_JALKFY010000315.1:0-241 GCF_023242985.1 Frankia sp. Mgl5
GTTAAATGGGCTTGACCACCAGCAACGACAACGTTGTGTTTGGTACGCAGTGTTTTTCGCAGTTGTTCCGAATCGAAGGCGCCTTTCGGATCGATCGAAGTAACGGTGGCAGCCGCATATTGATCCGTGGTCATCAACGGGAGCTGCAGGGCGCGCACAGCTGCGCGTGTCATATCCCGCATCACCTCGTGCCGTTTAATAATTTGCGGCAGTCCCTCTTCTTCGATCATCGTGCACACTT
>NZ_JALKFY010000316.1:0-241 GCF_023242985.1 Frankia sp. Mgl5
CGTTGACCCCGTCTTCGTGGTGGTTACCGGCATGTGCAGCGCGGCCTTTCACCTGCACCGAAAACTCGCCGCCGCCTTTGCGGCTTGTTTTTACATACCCATCGCCAAACGCCGGCTCTATTACCAGGGCAAGCTTGCTTTTCCGCGCTTCCTTCTTGATCAGTTCAAGTGAGGAGGGGCTGCCAGCTTCTTCGTCCGTATTCCAGAAGAAGACGAGGCGTTTATTCGCGGGAAGTCCTTG
>NZ_JALKFY010000317.1:0-241 GCF_023242985.1 Frankia sp. Mgl5
TCTCCGTAATCTGCCAGCCCAACAGTCAGCATTTCCGTCACGAGCCGGAAAAAGGAGTCGATGGAGATGCCTGTATCTGGAAGATGTACAGCGATGTTTAACACCCCGGCGTCGAGCGGCACACAGGCCCCGCCAGAGGAGCGCAGTACGGCTCCATACCCGAGTCCACCCATTTGTCGCAAAGCGTTTTCCAGTTTCGGCAGCTTGGCATCTCGACGGCCAAGAAACAACGCTCTTTCGT
>NZ_JALKFY010000318.1:0-240 GCF_023242985.1 Frankia sp. Mgl5
GGTCAAAGCTGGAAGCAGCGGGTCCCGCCAAGCTTGTTGTGCCTGCAGTATGCGGTCCATACGCGGTTCCATACGCGGAAGTGCCTGTTCCATAGGTAGTTCCCGTACGATCGGTTCCGGTGCCGGACATCCCGGTAGTGGATGGGTACGTAGAGTACAGACTTTGCGTTTGGGTACCGTGTGTTGTCGTTCCTGGAGCCGGAGTTGCTGTTCGGTTTATGCCACATGCACTCATTACTG
>NZ_JALKFY010000319.1:0-240 GCF_023242985.1 Frankia sp. Mgl5
TACCAGGGAGCCAACGCATTGATGCTGACGCCATATTTGCTCCATTCCAAAGCCAAAACCCGGGTCATCTGAACCACTCCGGCTTTGCTTGCCCCATACGCCACTCCTGTGCGCAGCGCGACGAGACCGCCGACAGATGCGATGGAGACAATCCGGCCATATTTCTGCTCACACATCACCTTGCCAGCCGCCTGCGTCATAAAAAAGGTGCCTTTTAAATCGAGATCGACGACACGGTCC